>JBEGVR010000106.1:0-14778 GCA_041178265.1 Pseudomonadota bacterium
CGTCATGGGCTTGTCCATCATCTCCAGGCCGGCCGGGATGATGCCGGCAGCGATCACGGCGGCCACCGCGTCACCGGCTTTGCGCACGTCGTCGAAGCTGGCCATGATGCAGCGCGCCAGCTGGGGCTTGGGGACCAGCTTGACCACCACCTCGGTGGTCACGGCCAGCATGCCCTCGCTGCCCACCACCACCGACAGCAGGTCGTAGCCGGGCGCGTCCAGCGCCAGGCTGCCAAATTGCACGGGCTCGCCTTCGACGGTGTAGCCGCGCACCTGCATCACGTTGTGCAGGGTCAGGCCGTATTTCAGGCAATGCACGCCGCCCGAGTTCTCGGCCACGTTGCCGCCGATGGTGCAGGCGATCTGGCTGGACGGGTCGGGCGCGTAATACAGGCCGTAGGGCGCGGCGGCCTCGCTGATCGCGAGGTTGCGCACCCCGCACTGCACCCGGGCGGTGCGGCTCACGGGGTCGACGGACAGGATGCGGTTGAAGCGTGCCAGCGAGAGCGTCACCCCCTGGGCATGGGGCATCGCACCGCCGGACAGGCCGGTGCCCGCGCCGCGCGCCACGACCGGGACGTCCAGCGCATGGCACACGCGCAGCACCGCCCGCACCTGGTCCTCGGTCTCGGGCAGGGCCACGGCCAGCGGGCGCTGGCGGTAGGCGGTCAGGCCGTCGCATTCGTAGGGGGTGGTGTCCTCGGGGGTCCAGAGCAGCCCGCCCTGGGGCAGCAGGGGCTCCAGGGCCGCCACCACCTGGCGCTGGCGGTCGGCGCGTGCAAGAACTTCGGTGGCGACGGGTGCGTTCATGGCGGGTCCTACTTGAAGATGACGGTCTTGTGGCCATTCAGGAGCACCCGGTGCTCGCTGTGCCACTTCACGGCGCGGGCCAGCACCTGGCTCTCGGTGTCGCGGCCGATGGCGGTAAGGTCCTCCACCGTCTTGCTGTGGTCCACGCGGGCGACGTCCTGCTCGATGATGGGGCCTTCGTCCAGGTCGGCGGTCACGTAGTGCGCGGTGGCCCCGATCAGCTTCACGCCGCGGTCATGCGCCTGGTAGTAGGGCTTGGCCCCCTTGAAACTGGGCAAAAAGCTGTGGTGGATGTTGATCGCGCGGCCCGCCAGCTTCTGGCACAGGTCGTTGGACAGAATCTGCATGTAGCGGGCCAGCACCACCAGCTCGGCGCCTTCGGATTCGATCACCTCGTACGCGCGCGCCTCGGCCTGGGCCTTGGTGGCGGCCGTGACCGGGATGTGGTGGAACGGCACGTTGTAGCTGGCCGCCAGCTGGTAGAACTCGCGGTGGTTGGAGACGATCGCCCGGATATCCAGCGGCAGCAGGCCGCTTTTCCAGCGAAACAGCAGATCGTTCAGGCAGTGGCCTTCCTTGCTCACCATCAGCACCGTGCGCATCGGCTGGTTCGTGGCGTGCAGGCGCCAGTTCATCTTGAAGGGGCCGGCGAAGGCGTGCAGCTGGTGCTGGAGGTCCTCGAAGGTCGGGCCGTCGCAGGCGAACTGCACCCGCATGAAAAAGAGGCCGGTGTCGTGGTCGTTGTACTGGGCGGCCTCTTCGATGTTGCCGCCGCGCTCCAGCAGGAAGCCTGAAACGGCGTGCACGATGCCCGGTCGGTCGGGGCAGGAGAGGGTCAGGATGTAGGCGTGGCTCATGGAGGGGCGATTGTCGCAGTCCCCGCCCGCCCCGGGCGCGACAGTGCCAAAATGGCCGGCTCGACCCGCAACGGAGAACGCCGTGGCCTACAACGACTTCAACATGGACAACCAGTGGTTGCCCTTCACCCCCAACCGCCATTTCCGCAAGGACCCCCGCGTCTTCGTGGCGGCCGACGGGATGCAGTTCACCACCCATGACGGCCGCCAGGTGATCGACGGCATCTCCAGCCTGTGGTGCGTGGGCGCGGGCCACAACCGCAAGCCGATCAACGAGGCGATCAAGAAGCAGCTGGACACCCTGGATTACGCCACCGCCTTCCAGGTGTCCAACGACCAGGCCTTCAAGGCTGCCGAGATGATCGCCGCCATGGCGCCGGGCGATCTGAACAAGGTGCTGTTTTGCAACTCCGGCTCCGAGGCCGCCGACACCTCCCTGAAGGTGGCCCTGGCCTACCACCGCTCGCGCGGCGAAGGCCATCGCAATGTCTTCATCGGCCGCGAGCGCGGTTACCACGGCGTGGGCTTTGGCGGCATGAGCGTGGGTGGCATACCCGCCAACCGCAAGGTCTATGGCACCGCCTTGCTGCCCCGGGTGGACCACCTGCGCTTCATCCACGACCCGGTGAACCACGCCTACATCCACAACGCCGAGCCCGAGTGGAAGGACGACCCCCTGCTGGAACTGGAGCAGCGCATCCTGCCCCTGCACGACCCGAGCAACATCGCGGCCATCATCGTGGAGCCGGTGGCGGGCAGCGCGGGCTGGTACATCGGGCCCAAGGGATACTTGAAGCGCCTGCGCGAGATCTGCGACAAGCACGGCATCCTCCTGATCTTCGACGAGGTGATCACCGGCTTTGGCCGCATGGGCACCAACTTCGCCGCCGACTACTTCGGCGTGGTGCCCGACATGCTCAATTTCGCCAAGTGCGTGACCAATGGCGTCATCCCGCTGGGTGGCGTGATCTGCCGCGACAAGCTCTATGACCAGATGATGAAGACCGACGCGCCCGAACACGTCGTCGAGTTCTTCCACGGCTACACCTATTCGGGTCACCCGGTGGCCTGCGCCGCGGCGGTGGCCACGCTCAAGCTGTTCCAGGAAGAAAACCTGTTCCAGCGCGCGGGCGAGATGGGCAAGCAACTGGGCGATGCCTTCCACGCCACCTTCAAGGGGCTGCCCAACGTGGTCGGTATCCGCAGCCTCGGCGGCGCGGCGGCGGTCGAACTCGCGCCGATTGCCGGTGCGCCGGGCAAGCGCGCCTACCAGGTGTTCCTCGATTGCTTCAAGCACGGTGCCCTGGTGCGTCCGGCGGGTGAGGTGCTGGTGATCGCGCCGCCCTACATCGCCGAGAAGTCGCACATCGACCAGCTGGTGAACACGCTGGCCGACGCGATCCGTCGCCAGGCCTGATCAGGGCCGGGCGGGGGCCTGCATCTGCCGGCGCAGGTCGGCGCAGTAATCGCGCGCGGGCGGCGACGGGGGCCACGTGATGGCCTGTGCGCGCAGGCCACGGGGCAGGTGCTGCGGCACGCCCAGCGCGGGGTCCACATGGCCTGAGCCGGCCACCAGGACCACGATGTGGGGGCCGCTGGCCCCTGCCGCGGCGCGCGACGCCTGCAGCACGGTGTCGGCCATGGCCAGGTCCCGCGCAATCTGGATGCGCGTCATGGGCGCGATCTGCGCCTCGGGCAGCAGGCCGCAGTGGCCCGCGCGTATCGCGTCGCGCTGGCGCTCCAGGGCGGCGACCGGCAGCCGCTGGTCCAGCGAAGCCTCACCCATCGCCGCCCGCATCTGCGACCGGGGCAGGTTGGCGCCCAGCACCGGCACCCCGGCGCGCACCGCAGCCATCACCGTCGGGCCATAGGCGGCCCACGGCCAGGCCTGCTCGTTCCAGCGCAGCGCCTGGCGCACCGCAGCCTCGTCGGCGTCGCGCCCCAGGGCCCGGGTGTCGCCCCCCTGTTCGGCCATCTCCAGGGCCAGGGCCGCTATCTGCCCGCGCGCGGCCAGGGCGCGCACTGTGTCCAGGTGCAGGCGCTGGTGCGACGGGGCGTCGTGCTGCTCGCCCAGGAGCAGGGCGTCGGCGGGCAGGGCGTTATTGACGGCGGGTGGCAGGCCGGCGCAGCCGGCGAGCCAGGTCGCCAGAAGGAGGATGCAGGCGCGAAGCGCCGGGCGGGGGCGCCGCAGGGTCGGGGGACAGGCCATGCGGCAGATCGTAAGCGGCGGGGGTGCGTCCTGCGCCTCGGGGGGTCGCCTCGGGCGAGGGGGGGTGAGCGGGGCGTGAAGGGGCGCCCCGGGGGCTGGCTCAGTGCATTACCAGCGGGTTCTGGGCCAGTTCGGCGTAGCCGTCCAGTGTTTCCTCGACTTCTTCCTGCGTCGGGGTGTTGACCTGCCAGGCGTTGATCTGGCGCTGGAAGGCGTCGGCCCAGGAGCCGTCCAGGTAGACCTCCTTGTTGGAGCGCTTGTCGACGATCTCGAAGCCGTGCCGGGCGATTCCAGGCTCGGGTTCACCCTGGGCGGGTGCGTTCGCCTGCAGGTGCACGACGACGAACGTGTCGGAGTCATAAAGCATTTGCATGAAACGATGTCCTTCCTGCGGCCGTATCTGGCAGCGTTCGGGCCGGTTTCAAGGCGCACCCCTGTGGCCGTGCCCAACTCCCCCTCGATTTCCCCGTTCACGAAGGGTGAACAGGCCGGATGTCAGCGCCTGTCGGTACCCGACCACTGGTAGTCCAGATGATCCCCTGCGTGTTGCGTCAGACGCATGCGGACGGGGGCGTAATCCAGGCCCGGCGCCAGCCAGACCTCGAGCCTGGGTTCGAATTCGCCCGCCGGCAGGCGTGACAGCCGCAGGGTGGTTAGGTGGCCTGCGGGCAGCTGGAGTTCCTCGGAGCCCTCCACCCGAAAGCGCCAGATCAGGGCGTCGCGGGTCGTCGAGGTCTGGAGCTCCAGGCGGGCCCCGGCCGGATAGGCCCCAGGCCGGGCTGCGATGCGCGCGCCCAGTTGCAGCAGGAGGCTCAGGCGGTCCTGGGCATCGGGCTGCAAGGCCGCGGGCGGGCGGTTGGCGCTGAAGATGGCGCGCCCCGCCTCTCGGTCAAAGTGCACCGCCTCTTCGTGGCGCGCGCGTTCGGCGTAGCGCTCGGGTGCCAGGCCCTGCGCTGTGAGCCGCCCGGCGCTGTGCTGGCGGCGCCGCACCAGGCCCTCACCCTCCAGCTCGAGGCGGGCCTCGTAGCGGTGGCCGTCATGCTGCCAGGACAGTTCGGCCTGGCCCGTGACTGCGCGTTCGCGGGTGTGTCCGGTCACTGCGTAGCGCAGGCGCAGCGGGGGTGCGATGTGCGCGGGCGGGCTGTCCGTCCCGGGGAGGGTGGCACCGGGCACGCGGGTGGAGGTCCGTGGGTCGCGTGCGGCGGGCGTAGCGGGGAGGGCCGTCTGGCCCGTGGTGCCGGCGGGTGCTTGCCTGGTGCCTGTGGCGCGCTGCGCCGGGACGGCGGCTGGCGTGGACACCTGCCCCGGCGCGTGGGCGAGTTCGACGGGCAGCACCCGCAGTCCGGGCGCTGCCGCGGGCGCGACCGCCGGGGCGGGCACCTTCAACAAGGCCTGCAGCACCAGCAGGTGCGCGCACAGCACTGCCAAGGCCAGTACCGCGCCCGGTCGCCCGCGAGGGACCGCCAGACTCAACGCCGATGCCCGAGGTCGTCCGACAGGCGCGCCGCCGCCGCCCGCAGTGTGGTGGCCACCGCCCCATCCCAGTCACAGTTGAAGCCCGAGGTGGGGCCCAGCGTCACGATGCCCAGGGCCAGGTGGCCGTCGGCGTCGAACACCGGCGCGCAAAAGCCGGCCACGCCCGGCAGCAGGGTATCGACCACGCGGCCCACGCCGTGCGCCCGCGTCTCGGCCAGCAGGCGCTGCACCTGCGCCATCGTCGTGGGGACATCGGGCAGGGGCTGGCGCTGCGCGCGCGCCAGTTCGTCCCGCAGCAGGGGCGCGAGGGCGTCCTGCGGCAGCCAGGCGGCAAAGCACCGCCCGGTGGCCGAGGACAGCAGGGGCATCACATCGCCCAGGCGCAGGTTGACGGTGACGGCCTGGGGCGACTCCTCCCAGTGCACGATGGTCGGCCCGCGGTTGCCCCAGACCGCCAGGGCCACGGTGTGGCCCAGCGCCTCCACCAGGGCAGCGACCCGCTCGCGTGCCAGCTTGACCGCATCGAGCCGCGAGAGCGAAGCCAGGCCCAGTTTCAGGGCGGCGGGCCCCAGGTCGTAGCGGGTGCTGCCAGCATCCTGCGTCACCAGCTGCAGGCGCTGGAAACTCACAAGGTAGCGGTGGGCCTTGGCGGCACTCATGCCGGCGGCCGAGGCGAGGTCACGCAGCATGAGGGGGCCGGGCGCGCGGGCCAGGGCATCGAGCAGGGCGAAGCCCACTTCCACCGACTGGATGCCTGCGCGTTCCTTCACGAGTCGCCCTGTAGAATTTCGATTAGTTAAATTCGTT
Organism: Pseudomonadota bacterium; assembly: GCA_041178265.1. Taxonomy (GTDB): domain Bacteria; phylum Pseudomonadota; class Gammaproteobacteria; order Burkholderiales; family Burkholderiaceae_C; genus Ramlibacter. The sequence goes on from JBEGVR010000106.1 coordinate 6,160, forward strand.
TCACCATGCGTAATGCACGGCGGACTCTAACCGATCACAGGACCTGGGGACAAGCGCAATGAAGCTCGCAACGTACAAGGACGGTTCGCGCGACGGACAGCTGGTGGTGGTCTCGCGCGACCTGGCGACGGCGCATTATGCGACCGGCATCGCCGAGCGCCTGCAGCAGGCGCTGGACGACTGGAACTTCATTTCGCCACAGCTGCAGGACCTGTACGACACCCTCAATCACGGCAAGGCGCGCCACGCCTTCCCCCTCGACCCTTCGCGCTGCATGGCGCCCTTGCCCCGCGCCTGCCAGTGGGCCGACGGCTCGGCCTACATCAACCACGTGGAGCTGGTACGCGCCGCCCGCAAGAGCGAGGTGCCCAAGACCTACTACACCGATCCCCTGATGTACCAGGGCGGCAGCGACGACTTTCTGGGGCCCTGTGACGACGTGGTCGTGCCCTCGGAGGATTTCGGCATCGACTTCGAAGCTGAGATCGCCGTGGTCACCGGCGACGTCCCCATGGGCGCGTCGCCCGACGAGGCGCTGGAGGGCGTGCGCCTGCTGATGCTGGCCAACGACGTGAGTCTGCGCCACCTGATACCCGACGAACTGGCCAAGGGCTTCGGCTTTTTACAGAGCAAGCCCGCCACCGCCTTCAGCCCCGTGGCCGTCACCCCGGACGAACTGGGCGACGCCTGGCAGGGTGGGCGCGTGCATCTCACGCTGCAAAGCACCTGGAACGGCCGCCGCGTCGGCCTGTGCGACGCCGGGCCCGAGATGACCTTCCACTTCGGGCAGCTGATCGCCCACATCTGCAAGACGCGCAACGTGCGCGCCGGCAGCATCGTCGGCTCGGGCACCGTGAGCAACAAGGGCGTGGAAGGCAAGGGCGGCCGCACGGAATGGCCCAAGGGCTACAGCTGCATCGCCGAAAAGCGCGCGATCGAGACCATCCAGGACGGACAGCCCTCGACCGAATTCATGAAATTCGGCGACACCATCCGCATCGAGATGAAGGGCAAGGACGGCCAGAGCCTGTTCGGGGCGATCGACCAGAAGATCGCGCCGCTTACAGCCTGAGCGCAGCGCCGGGCCGCCCCAAGCAAGCTCGCGCCCCCTCGGGGGGCAGTGAGCCACACGCAGTGGGCGAGCGTGGGGGCTTACAGCCTGAGCCAGGGCGTGCCCGACTCCTGCGCCTGCGCCTGCCGCAGCGCGCCCAGGAAGCTGTCGCACCACCAGTGCACGTCGTACTGGCGGCAGGTGGCCAGCAGCGCATGGTGACGCGTGCGGCGTTCCTCCAGCGGCATCTGCAGCGCCATCTGGATCGCGCTGGCCGTGCCCTCGGTGTCGTAGGGGTTCACCAGCAGCGACTCCGGCAGTTGTTCCGCCGCGCCCGCAAAGCGTGACAGCACCAGCACCCCCGGGTCTTCCGGGTCCTGGGCCGCGATGAATTCCTTGGCCACCAGGTTCATGCCATCGCGCAGCGGCGTGACCAGCGCCACGCGCGAGGCGCGGTACAGGCCCGGCAGACGCGGGCGGGCCACGGTGCGGTGGATGTAGCGCACCGGCATCCATTCGAGGTCGCCGTAGTTGCCATTGATCGAGCCGCACAGGCTTTCCAGCTCGTGCAGGATCTCGGTGTAGGCGCTGACGTCCTCCCGACTGGGCGAGGCGATCTGGATCAGGGTGGCGCGCTTGTGGGTCTCGGGGTGCCTGTGCAGCAGCTCGCGAAAGGCGCGCATGCGTTGGGGCAGACCCTTGGAGTAGTCCAGGCGGTCCACGCCCACCAGCAGGTTGCGCAGCGAGTATTCGCGCTTCATGCGCTCGAACATCTCGCGGCTCTCCTCGCCCTGGGCCAGCGCGGTGAATTCGTCGACGTCGATCCCGATCGGGAAGGCGCCGGCCTGCACCGTGCGGTTGAAGACGCGCCAGCGGCCCTCGCCGATCGCCTGGGCCTTGGCCTCGTGCTCGATGTAGCGGCAGAAATGCTCGTGGTCGGTCTGGCTCTGGAAGCCCACCACGTTGTAGGCGCACAGCCCCCGCAGCAGCCAGTCGTGCCCGGGGATGGCCGCCAGGATCATGGGCGGCGGCAGCGGAATGTGCAGGAAGAAGCCGATGCGCTGCTGGCACCCCAGCGCCCGCAGCTCGCTGGCCAGGGGAACCAGGTGGTAGTCGTGCACCCACACCAGGTCGTCGGGCTTGAGCAGCGGCGCCAGCAGCTTCGCAAACAGCTGGTTCACGCGCCGATAGCCGTTGATGTAGCCGGCGTCGAAGTCCGCCAGGTCCAGCCGGTAATGAAAGACCGGCCACAGCACGCCATTGGCGTATCCCAGGTAGTAGGTGTCGTGGTCCTCGCGGCTCAGGTCCACGGTCACCAGCTTGACCGGCCCCGCCCGGTGCCGGTGCACGGTGCCTACGCCCGCGCGCCCGCCGTCTTCGGGCTCGAGGATCCTGCCGCTCCATCCGAACCACAGCCCGCCGGTGTTGTTCAAGACCTCGGCCAGGGCCACCGCCAGGCCGCCTGCCGACGTCTTGCGCGGGTCGGCGACGCGGTTGGAGACCACCACCAGCCGTGACATGGCCAGCCCTCAGATCACCGTGTCCCAGCTGGCCGAAAGGCGCACCGCCGCATTGATCAGGCCCATCATGGAATAGGTCTGCGGGAAGTTGCCCCACATCTCGCCAGTCTGTGCGTGGGTGTCCTCGGACAGCAGGCCCAGCGGGTTGCGGCTGGCAAGCATCAGCTCGAAGATCTCGCGCGCCTGCGCCTGGCGGCCGATGCGGGCCAGCGCGTCGATGCGCCAGAAGGTGCAGATGTTGAAGGCCGTCTCCGGCTTGCCGAAATCGTCGGGTGCCTCGTAACGCCGCATGAAGGGGCCGTCGCCCAAGGTGCGTTCCAGTGCGTCCAGCGTGGCAATGAAACGCGGGTCGCGCGGGTCGATGAAGTTCACTTCCGCCATCAGCAGTGCGCTGGCGTCCAGGTCGCGACCGCCAAAGCTTTCGACGAAGGATTGCCGCTCCTCGTTCCAGGCCTCGCGCAGGATGCGCGCGCGGATGGTTTCTGCCCTCGCGCGCCAATAGGTCACGCGGTCCGGCAATGCCAGCACCTGGGCCACCTTGGCCAGGCGGTCGCAGGCGGCCCACGACATCAGCGCCGACGAGGTATGCACACGGGCGCGGGTGCGCAACTCCCACATACCGGCGTCGGGCTGGTCATACACGCGGTAGGCCTGTTCGCCCACCGCCTCGAGGTAGCCGAACTCGGTGGGCCCCGAGCGGCGAAACAGCCGGTGGTCGTGGAAGGCCTGCGAGGCGCCCAGCACGATGTTGCCGTACACGTCGTGCTGGAAATGTTCGGCGGCCTGGTTGCCCACGCGTACCGGCCCCATGCCCCGGTACCCAGGCAGGTGGCCCAGGATGGACTCGGGCAATGCGGACTCCTGCCCGATGCCATACAGCGGCTGGATATGGCCCCCGCGCGAACGCACCACCACGTTGTTCAGCCAGTGCAGGTAGTCCTCCATCGTGGCCACCTCGGAGATGCTGTTGAGGGCCCTCACCACGAAGAAGGCATCGCGCAGCCAGCAAAACCGGTAGTCCCAGTTGCGGCCGCTGTGCGGCGCCTCGGGAATGCTGGTGGTCATGGCCGCCACGATGGCGCCGGTGTCCTCGAACAGCGACAGCTTGAGCGTGATGGCGGCGCGAATCACCGCCTCCTGCCATTCCAGCGGCAGCGAGAGTGCCCGTGACCAGCTTTTCCAGTGGTCGCCGGTCTGCTGCTCGAAGCCGCGCGCCGTGTCCTCGATGCCCGTGAGCAGCGTCTCGTCGGGGCCCAGGATGAAGTTCATCGGCCGGTCCGCGACGAAGAAGGTCTCAGACAGGATGTACGACAGCGGTGCGTCGCTGTTCAGGCGCAGCGCGCTGTACGGACCCACGTAGCGGATATGCGTGCTGCCCTGGGTGGTGGTGGGCACGCTGCGGCCCCAGTCGAAGCGGGGGCGCAGCAGCACCCGTAGCCGCGGCGAGCCGCCCAGCACCTGCACGCGCCGCACGATGGTCAGGGGCCGGAAGGTACGCCCACGATTGACGAAGCGCGGCGCGAAGTCGGTGATCTCCACGCCCTGTCCGAGCCGGTCAAAGAGGCGCGTGCGCAGCACCGCGGTGTTGGGCTCGTAGCGCTGCTCGCTGCGCATGAAGTCCTCGAGCTCGAAGGCCCAGAGGCTGCCATTGGGACTCGGGTCGACCAGCGCGTTGAACACCGGGTCGCCGTCGAATCGGGGCAGGCAGCACCAGACGATGCAGCCCACCGGGTCGACCAGCGCGCTGAACGCGCAGTTGCCGATCATGCCCAGGTTCAGCGACCGGCCCGGCGTGAGGCCACCCGCCTGCAGGCCACCGTCATTCATGGCGTGCGGTCCGCGTGACGGGCCAGGGCCCGCTCCATGGCTTCGCGCATGGCGCGCGGGTCGGCCACCCGCACCCGGGCCGCAGTAGGTCCCGGGCCCACCTTCACGCCGATACCACCCCGCCGCTGCACGCTGGCGAAGCCGGATTCATCGGTCACGTCGTCACCGACGAACACCGGCAGGCGCCCATGAAACGGCGCTTCCTCCAGGAAGGCCTCGATCGCCTGGCTCTTGGAGGCGCAACTGGTCTTGGCCTCCACCACGCGCTTGCCGCACAGGAGCGTGAGGCCCGGCACCTGTTCGACCGCGGCCTGCAGGGCGGCCAGGCACAGCGCCTCCAGCTGCGGGGCCTGCCGGTAATGCAAGGCCACGGAGCCCCTCTTGCTTTCGACCACCAGCCCCGGGTGGGCGCGCGCCAGGGCCTGTGCCGCGGCCTCCACCGGCTCCATGGGCTGCACCGCCTGCCACGCCAGGGTGCCATTGGCACGCCGGCGCTCGGCACCATGCACGCCGGCCACGCTCAGGACCAGCGGCGCCAGGAATCGGTCGATCTGCTGGATCGGGCGCCCGCTCACCACCGCAACGGCGCCCGCGAGCAGGTCCCGCAGGCGCCTGAGCGTGTCAGGCAGCCCCGGGGGAACGACCACCGCCTGGGGGTGCGACGCGATATCGACCAGGGTGCCGTCGAAGTCGAGGAACAGCGCGCACGACGGGCACAGGACGTCTGAGAAGGTCATCGCGGCCGACCGTAGCAAGCCGCTACTCGGGCAGCCATCTCACGGCAGCCCTTGCCGCTGAAGGTGCAGTCCTACCGCGTGGAGTTCATTGCGCGTTCATTGCGCATAGATTCCGTCGAGCGTGCGAAAGCCCTTGACCTCGATCGGGTTGCCGCAGGGGTCGCAGAAGAACATGGTCCATTGCTCCCCGGGCTGGCCGGCGAACCGCAGCTGCGGCTCCATCACGAAGTCGACCTTCGCGGCGCGCAGGCGCGCGGCCAGCGCCTCCCAATCGGGCAGGGCGAGCACCAGGCCGAAGTGCGGCATCGGCACCATCTGGTCGCCCACGCGCCCCGTGCGCTCGGTGGGAAAGGGCTGGCCCCGGTGCAGGGAGATCTGGTGACCGAAGAAGTCGAAGTCGACCCAGGTGTCGGTGCTGCGGCCCTCAGCGCAGCCCAGGACGCCACCGTAGAAGCGGCGGGCTTCGTCGAGGTCGGTGACGTGGAAGGCGAAATGGAACAGGCTGCGCATGACGCGAGCCTACCCGAGCAGGCGCATGCGGGGCATCCGGGGGAACGATAATCGGGCCTCTGCCAACCCCGCGGCGCACGGCTTTTTCGACGCGTCCGCCCTCCGCTTCACGGCGCTGTCATGCCCACGCGCATTCCCGTTCATTCATGATCCCCGCCGACCGAGTCTTCACCATGCAGCCCTTTTCCTTTTTCCGTCTGTTCGCGCTGAGCCTGCTCGCCTGGGTGATGCTGTCCGCTATCGTCCGGGCCCAGCCCGCCGCATCCGCCCCCGTCAAGGCCGAGGCCGCCTGGATCCGCGCCAGCGTGCCCGGCCAGGCTGGCACCGGCGCCTTCATGCGCCTGACCGCCAGCGAGCCGCTCACGCTGGTGGGCGTGTCCACCCCGGTGGCCGGCGTCGCCGAGGTCCACGAGATGAAGCTCGAGGGCGACGTCATGCGCATGCGCGCCATGACCTCGCTCGCCTTGCCGGCGGGTCAAGCCGTCGATCTCAAGCCCGGGGGCTACCACCTCATGCTGATGGACCTGAAAGCGCCGCTCCAGGCCGACACCCGCGTACCGCTCACCCTGGTGCTGCGCGACGCCAAGGGCGCCGAGCGCCGCGTGGCGCTGCAGGTGCCGGTGGCCAACCGCGCGCCGGGTGCGCCGGGCCACGCCGGCGAGGCAGGCCACGGCGCGCACGGCGCACAAGGGACACACGGCGCAGGCCACAAGCACTGAGTCCGCCGTGCGGCAACAGACTTTTACCGCGTTCGACGCTCCCGGCGGGGCCTGATAAGCTGGTTGGAATTTCCTGGAGTGCCGCCCATGACCGATTCGTCGCATTACGGTTTCGCCAAACTCGTTCCGGGGTTTGACTTCCTGCAAAACCTGGCCAAGGGCACGGCCGAGACCCTGCCCCAGATGCCCAGCCTGTCCAACTGGGTGGCGCCCACGCTGGACGTCGAGGAACTCGAAAAACGCATCCAGGAATTGCGCGCTGTGCATTTCTGGCTCGATCAGAACTCCAAGGCCCTGGGCGCCACCATCCAGGCCCTGGAGGTGCAGAAGATGACGCTGGCCACCCTCAAGGGCATGAACTGCAGCATGGCCGACCTGGCTCAGGCGATGAAGCTCACGCCGGGCGCGCCCGCCGCCGAACCCGCAGCCAGCCCGAAGGCGTCCAAGGGGACGACCCAGGGCGCCAAGCCCGAGGCCGCCGCCAACGGCCTGGTCGATCCCCTCCAGTGGTGGGGATCGCTCACCCAGCAGTTCCAGCACATCGCGAGCACGGCGATGCAGGGGGCAACCCAGGCTGCCCAGGCCGCCCAATCTGCCCCGGCGGCGTCCAAGCGCGCCAGCGCGCCGCGCCGCGGCGCCGTCAAGCCGGCGGCCAAGCCCGCCACCGCGCCGGCGGCCAAGTCACGCCGCAAGCCCGTGCGCGCCTCTGGCGAGTGAACGCACGGTCAGGCGCCGCGCCTCCATGAAGCTCTTTCCCTTCGGGCATGCCACGCACCCGCAGTGGCCCATGGGGGCCGGCCTGGTGCTGGCGCAGCTGCGTGCCCAGATGGCGCTGCCCGATTACGCCAGCGCGCCGACGCTGGGCCTCCTGTACATCACCGACCGCTACGCGCCGCAGGCGCGCGAGATCCTCGATCACCTCTCGGCCGAACTGCCCGAGGTCACCGACTGGGCCGGCACCGTGGGCGTGGGCATCGCTGCCAACAACGTCGAATACTTCGACGAGCCTGCGATGGCCGTCATGCTGTGCGCCATGCCCCCCGACCAGTACCGCGTGTTTTCGGGTGTGGCGCCCCTGGGCCTGGGCTTCGAGCCGCACACCGCCCTGGTCCATGCCGACGCGCAGACACCCGACGTCGCCGAGCTGATCGCCGAGATGGCCGCCCGCACCGAGGCCGGCTACCTGTTTGGCGGGCTGGCCTCCAGCCGCGGCGAGACCGTGCAGTTCGCGGTCGGCGGCAACGGCAACATCCGCGGACAGGGCGCGGCCGGCGGCGTCTACAGCGGCGGCCTGTCCGGCGTTGCCTTTGGTGAAGGCGTGCACCTGATCTCGCGCGTGACCCAGGGCTGCCAGCCCGTGAGCCGCGAGCGCACGATCACGCAGGCGGACGCCAACGTGATCCTGGAGATCGACGGCGAACCCGCGCTGGACCTGCTGCTGTCCGACCTGGGCATCTCCCTGGACCGGCCGCAGGAGGCCATGGCGGTCCTGCGGTCCACGCTCGTCGGCCTGACTGCGCAGGGTCAGCAGGCGGTGGGCCGCACCGGCAGCTTCGGTGCCGACGTGCGCGTGCGGCACATCATCGGCCTGGACCCGGGGCGCCGGGGCGTGGCCATCGCCGAACGTGTCGAATCCGGCATGCCGATGGCCTTCTGCCAGCGCCATGCACAGGCGGCGCGTGCCGACCTCACGCGCATCTGCGCCGAGATCCGCGAGGAGCTCGAACCCGAAGACGTGAGCCTGCCCTTGGCCGCCGCCCTGGCCTCCCGCGAGGCGCTGGCCACACCGCTGCCCGCGCGTCGCATCGCGGGTGCGGTCTATGTGAGTTGCACGGGCCGCGGCGGCCCGCACTTTGGCGGCCCCAGCGCCGAGTTGCAGGTCGTGCGCCATGCGCTGGGCGACGTGCCGCTGGTGGGGTTCTTCGCCGCGGGCGAGATCGCGCGGCACCATCTGTATGGCTACACCGGAGTGCTGACGGTGTTCACCGAGGCGGTCTAGGTCGCGCCAGCGGGCCAGGCCGGCTGATTGAAGGCCCGGGCGGCGCAGGCAGCGGCTTCGCAAGCGCGCTGCAAGACGCGAGATGGGGGTCTCGCCACATGGTGCGGCTCGTGCAACAAACTCTGCGCGAAGCGACATTGCCGCCCCAGCGGCGTCCCTGCAAACTCGGCCTTCTCCCTTCGAACGAGAGGTCAGTCATGTATCCCGCGCCTTTCGGCTATCGGCGAGCCGGCACGTTGCGCGAGGCAGCGCAGAT
>JBEGVR010000107.1:0-14518 GCA_041178265.1 Pseudomonadota bacterium
CCGGCGTCGTCGCCAAGATCATGGAGTGACGCCATGTCCACCAAGCAGAAAATCCGCATCCGCCTCAAGGCCTTCGATTACAAGCTGATCGACCAGTCCGCTGCCGAGATCGTTGACACCGCCAAGCGCACCGGCGCGATCGTCAAGGGCCCCGTGCCCCTGCCGACCCGCATGAAGCGCTTTGACATCCTGCGCTCGCCGCACGTCAACAAGTCCTCGCGCGACCAGTTCGAGATCCGTACCCACCAGCGCCTGATGGACATCGTCGACCCCACCGACAAGACCGTCGACGCGCTGATGAAGCTGGACCTGCCGGCTGGCGTGGACGTCGAGATCAAGCTGCAGTAACCCTGTCTGGCTTGTCCGCCCAAAGCCGCCCTCGGGCGGCTTTCTCTTTGGGGTCGCCATGACCAGGATGAATACCAAAGAATTCGCGCCGGGTCGGGGTTTGCCCTCGGCGCCAATTCGGGTTATAGTTTGCGGCTTCGCCCAATTTGGGCAAAGCATTTATCAACCTTCTTTCGTCGTTTCGCCCCAGGGTTGCCCCACGGGACAAGACGTCAAACGCAGAAGCCAATTGAAGCGGCTGCGGCGAAAGCAACGGAGTAACAAACATGAGTCAGAGCAACTCCCAAGGGTTGCTGGGCCGCAAGGTGGGCATGATGCGCCTCTTCACCGACGACGGCGATGCCGTGCCGGTGACGGTGGTGGACGTGTCCAACAACCGCGTGACCCAGGTCAAGACCCAAGAGAACGACGGCTACGTGGCCCTGCAGGTCACGTTCGGTGCACGCAAGTCCTCGCGCGTGACCAAGCCGCAAGCCGGTCACCTCGCCAAGGCGGGCGTGCAAGCCGGTGAGATCGTCGAAGAATTCCGCGTCACGCCCGAAGCCGCTGCCAAGTACGCCGCCGGCGCCGTGATCCCCGTGGCGGACGTGTTCAGCGTGGGCCAGAAGGTCGACGTGCAGGGCACCTCGATCGGCAAGGGCTTCACCGGCACCATCAAGCGCCACAACTTCAAGTCGCAGCGCGCCTCGCACGGCAACAGCCGTTCGCACAACGTCCCCGGCTCCATCTCGATGGCCCAGGACCCCGGCCGCGTGTTCCCCGGCAAGAAGATGTCGGGCCACCTCGGCGACGTCACCAAGACCATCCAGAACCTCGATGTCATCCGCATCGACGAGGCGCGCCAGCTGCTGCTGATTCGCGGCGCCGTTCCCGGCGCCAAGGGTGGCTTCGTCACCGTCCGTCCGGCCATCAAGGCCAAGGCGGCTGACCAGGGAGCGAAGTAATGCAACTCGAACTCCTGAACGAACAGGGCCAGGCCGCCTCCAAGGTGGACGCGCCCGAGACCGTGTTCGGCCGTGAATACAACGAAGACCTGGTCCACCAGGTCGTCGTCGCCTACCAGGCCAACGCCCGCCAGGGCACCCGCGCCCAGAAGGACCGCGAGCAGGTCAAGCACTCGACCAAGAAGCCGTTCAAGCAAAAGGGTACCGGCCGCGCGCGCGCCGGCATGACCTCCTCCCCGCTGTGGCGCGGAGGCGGCCGCATCTTCCCGAACATGCCGGACGAGAACTTCACCCAGAAGGTGAACAAGAAGATGTACCGCGCCGGCATGGCGTCCATCTTCTCGCAGCTCGCCCGCGAAGGCCGCCTGGCCGTGGTCGACTCCATCAAGGTGGACTCGCCCAAGACCAAGGCCCTGGCCGCCAAGTTCAAGGCCATGAACCTGAACTCGGTCCTCGTGATCGCCGACCAGGTCGACGAGAACCTGTATCTCGCTTCCCGCAACCTGGCCAACGTGCTCGTCGTCGAGCCGCGTTACGCCGACCCGCTGTCGCTGGTGCACTACAAGAAAGTGCTGGTCACCAAGGCCGCCCTCGACCAGCTCAAGGAGATGTTCGCATGAGCCGTGTGAACCCCACCCCCGCCGAACGCAAGTTCGACGAAGGGCGCCTGATGCAGGTGCTGGTCGCTCCCATCGTCTCCGAGAAGGCGACGCAGGTGGCCGAGAAGACCAACGCCGTGACCTTCAAGGTGCTGCAGGACGCCACCAAGCCCGAGATCAAGGCCGCCGTTGAACTCATGTTCAAGGTCGAGGTCAAGGGCGTTTCCGTGGTCAACACCAAGGGCAAGTCCAAGCGCTTCGGCCGCTCCATCGGACGCCGCGACAACATTCGCAAGGCCTATGTGACGCTCAAGCCGGGCCAAGAGCTCAACCTCTCAGGGGAGGCCGCTTAAACGCGGAATACGTCATGGCAGTCATCAAGATGAAACCGACCTCGCCCGGCCAGCGTGCCGTGGTCAAGGTCACGCGTGACCACCTGTTCAAGGGTGAAGCCTACGCACCGCTGCTGGAACCCCAGCACCAGAAATCGGGCCGCAACAACAACGGCCGCATCACCGTGCGCCACAAGGGCGGCGGCCACAAGCACCACTACCGCGTGGTCGATTTCCGTCGCGAGAAGGACGGCATTCCCGCCAAGGTCGAGCGCATCGAGTACGACCCCAACCGCACGGCCCACATCGCGCTGGTGTGCTATGCCGATGGCGAGCGTCGCTACATCATCGCCCCGCGCGGCCTGGAAGTCGGCACGTCACTGATGTCTGGTTCGGAGGCCCCGATCCGTGCCGGCAACACGCTCCCGATCCGCAACATCCCGGTCGGTTCGACCATCCACTGCATCGAACTGCAGCCCGGCAAGGGCGCGCAGATCGCCCGCTCGGCCGGCGCCTCCGCCACCCTGCTGGCCCGCGAAGGCACCTACGCCCAGGTCCGCGTGCGCTCCGGTGAGGTTCGCAAGATCCACATCGAGTGCCGCGCCACCATCGGTGAAGTCGCCAACGAAGAACACAGCCTGCGCCAACTGGGCAAGGCCGGCGTCAAGCGCCATATGGGTATCCGCCCGACCGTCCGCGGCGTCGCGATGAACCCGATCGACCACCCGCACGGTGGCGGCGAAGGCCGCACCGGTGAAGGCCGCGTTCCGGTCGATCCGTGGGGCAACATGACCAAGGGTTACCGTACCCGCAACAACAAGCGCACGCAGGTCATGATCGTGTCGCGTCGCAAGAAGTAAGGGGTAGCCAATGACTCGCTCTCTCAAAAAGGGTCCGTTTGTTGACCACCACCTGGTGGCCAAGGCCGACAAGGCCGTGACCACGAAGGACAAGAAGCCGATCAAGACCTGGTCGCGCCGCTCCATGATCCTGCCCGAGTTCATCGGGCTGACGATCGCCGTCCACAACGGCAAGCAGCACGTCCCGGTCTACATCACCGACCAGATGGTGGGCCACAAGCTGGGCGAATTCGCCCTGACGCGCACCTTCAAGGGTCACCCGGCGGACAAAAAAGTCCAGAAGAAGTAAGGAAAGACCATGGAAACACGCGCAGTCCTCCGGGGCGTCCGTCTGTCGGTCGACAAAGGCCGGCTCGTCGCCGACCTGATCCGCGGCAAGAAAGTGGACCAGGCCCTGAACATCCTGAACTTCACCCAGAAGAAGGCCGCCGGCATCGTCAAGAAGGTCCTCGAGTCCGCCATTGCGAACGCCGAGCACAACGACGGCGCCGATGTCGACGAACTGAAGGTCAAGACCATCTACGTCGAGCAGGGCGCAACCCTCAAGCGTTTCACCGCGCGCGCCAAGGGCCGCGGCAACCGCATCAGCAAACCCACGTGCCATGTGTACGTGACGGTCGGCAACTGAAAGGCCTGGAAAGAACATGGGACAGAAAATCCATCCGACCGGCTTTCGCCTCGCGGTCAGCCGCAACTGGGCCAGCCGCTGGTACGCCTCCAACCGTGAATTCGCCGGCATGCTGGCCGAAGACATCAAGGTGCGCGAGTACCTCAAGGTCAAGCTCAAGAACGCGGCGGTATCGCGCGTCTTGATCGAGCGCCCCGCCAAGAACGCCCGCATCACCATCTACTCGGCCCGGCCGGGCGTGGTGATCGGCAAGAAGGGCGAGGACATCGAGAACCTCAAGAAGGAACTCGCCACCCGCCTGGGCGTGCCCGTCGCCGTCAACATCGAAGAAGTGCGCAAGCCCGAGATCGATGCCAAGCTGATCGCCGACAGCATCACCCAGCAGCTCGAAAAGCGCATCATGTTCCGCCGCGCCATGAAGCGCGCCATGCAGAACGCGATGCGCCTGGGCGCCCAGGGCATCAAGATCATGTCCGCCGGCCGCCTCAACGGCATCGAGATCGCCCGTACCGAGTGGTACCGCGAAGGCCGTGTGCCGCTGCACACCCTGCGCGCCGACATCGACTACGGCTTCTCCGAAGCCAAGACCACCTATGGCGTCATCGGCGTCAAGGTCTGGGTCTACAAGGGCGATACACTGGGCCGCAACGACGCGCCTTCGCTGGACAGCACCCCCCGCCCCGAAGGCGAGGAGCGTCGCGGTCCGCGCGGCCCGCGCCGTGACGGCCGTCCGGGCGACCGTCCGGCCGGCGATCGCCGTGGCGCGCCCCCTGCACGTCGCAGCACCGCTGGCGCGGGCAATGTCGCCCCCGCCGATGGCAGCGACAAGCCGCAAGAAGCCACCCCAGGTGCCGACGCACCGAAACCTGCCGTTAAGCGCGTCCGCAAAGTCGCCGCGCCGGCGTCCGGGAGCAGCACAAGCGCTGCGCCGGCAGCTGACGGCAAAGGAGAGTAAACATGCTGCAACCCGCTCGCCGCAAATACCGCAAAGAGCAGAAGGGCCGTAACACCGGCATCGCCACCCGGGGTAACTCGGTGGCCTTTGGTGACTTCGGCCTGAAGTCCACGGACCGGGGTCGCCTGACGGCCCGCCAGATCGAGGCCGCGCGTCGCGCGATCTCCCGTCACGTCAAGCGTGGCGGCCGCATCTGGATCCGTGTGTTCCCCGACAAGCCGATCTCCCAGAAGCCCGCTGAAGTGCGTATGGGTAACGGCAAGGGCAACCCCGAGTACTACGTGGCCGAGATCCAGCCGGGCAAGGTGCTTTACGAGATCGTGGGGGTTCCCGAGGAACTCGCCCGCGAAGCGTTCAGGCTGGCCGCGGCCAAGCTGCCCCTGCGCACCACGTTCGTCAGCCGCATGCTCGGCGCCTGATTCAGGAGTATTTGAAACATGAAAACTGCTGAACTGCGTCAAAAGGATGTTGCCGGCGTCGAAGCCGAGGTCAAGTCGCTGCAGAAGGCCCACTTCGGCCTGCGCATGCAAAAGGCCACGCAACAACTCAATAACACCGCCTCGCTGCGCATCACGCGCCGCGACATCGCGCGCGCCAAGACCATCCTGGCCCAGAAGCGCGCCGCCACCGAAGGTGGCTCCGATTCCGCCGCCAAGAAGGAGTGAACATGACGGAAGCCAGAACCTCACTCAAGCGCACCCTGATCGGCAAGGTGGTGAGCGACAAGCGCGCCAAGACGGTCACCGTCCTGGTCGAGCGCCGTGTCAAGCATGAGCTCTACGGCAAGATCGTGGCCAAGTCGAGCAAGTACCACGCGCACGACGAAAAGGGTGAATTCCACCTGGGCGACGTGATCGAGATCACCGAGAGCCGCCCGATCTCCAAGACCAAGAACTGGGTCGCCAGCCGCCTGGTCGAAAAGGCCGCCGAGGTCTGATCCCCCCAGGCTGTGCTCAGCCAAACAAAACGGCCCACAATCATGGGTCGTTTTTCATTTCAGGAGCCTATTCATGATCAAGGTCGGAGACAACCTGCCCAGCGCCACCCTGCAGGAATACTCGGAAGTCGAAGGCAACGGCTGCAGCATCGGCCCCAACCCGGTCGAGGTGGCCAAGGCCGCCGCCGGCAAGACCGTCGCCCTGTTCGCCCTGCCCGGCGCCTTCACCCCGACGTGTTCCGCCAAGCATGTGCCTGGCTATGTCGAAAAATACGACGAGCTGAAAAAGGCCGGCGTCGACGAGATCTGGTGCGTCAGCGTCAACGACGCCTTCGTCATGGGCGCCTGGGCGCGCGAACAGAAGACCGGTACCAAGGTGCGCATGCTGGGTGACGGCAGCGCCGATTTCACCCGGGCCACCGGCCTGACCCTGGACCTGACCGCCCGCGGCATGGGCCTGCGCAGCAACCGCTACTCCATGCTGGTCAAGGACGGCAAGGTCGCCACCCTCAACATCGAGGCCCCCGGCAAGTTCGAGGTCAGCGACGCGCAGACCCTGCTGGCCCAGGCCAAGGGCTGAGGGCGCACCTGGCGGCATGAGAAAGCCCGGCATGCCGGGCTTTCTCGTTTGGGGCCAGAAGCCGCGCCTACAAGTCCACTTTCAGGTAGTGCGCCCCTGCGATCGGGTTGTGGTAGTAGGGCGGGACTTCTTCGAACCCAAGCTCGTCGTAAAGGGCGCGCGCTGCTTCCATGTCGGAAAGCGTGTCCAAGAGCACGCAGGCATAACCCGCCTCGCGCGCCGCATCCAGGCAGCGTTCTGCCAATTGGCGCCCCAGGCCGAAGCCGCGGAAGGCCTTGCGCACGTACAGGCGCTTCATCTCGGCGGCGTTGGGGTAGTCGACCGCCTCCAGGGACCGCAGCGCGCAGCAGCCCGCGACCACGCCCCCCAGTCGGGCCACCAGGAGGCTGCCGTGCGGCGGCGAATACACGCCCGGCAAGTCCAGCAGTTCGCGTTCAAAGTCCTGGAAGCCCAGGTCGATGCCCAGGCTGTCGGCATATTCGCGAAAGATCGACCGCACGGCGTCGACCTGCTCGTTGCTGGCCGTGACCTGCTCGATCAGGGGGAGGGAGTCGGTATCCAAGTGCAGCGACGTCACGAGATCCCGCGGGGAGTCGGGATGGGCAGTGTAGCGGCCCTCGCCCGAGGACAGGGTCCGCCCCTAACCTAAGCTACCAGAGCCGCACCATGAGCCACACCGCCACGGCGCACAGGGCCAGCACTCCCAGGGCCTGCAGGCGCGTGGCGACGGTGTCCACCGACTCGGCCACGGGCAGCGCGCCGGGGTCCACGGCCTTGTCGCCCCCGATCATCGGGCCGATCAGGTCGTTGCGCTGCACCATACGGTAGAACACGATGGCCAGCACATGCAGGGTGACCAGCCCCACCAGCAGCCATTGACCGACGCCCTTGTGCCAGGCGGTGGCGGCCAAACCCAGCTCGGTGGAAATGAATCGGTTCAGGGGCCCGGTGAAGGCGATTTCGTCGTCGCCTACCAGACCGGTGGCGACCTGTGCGAACAGGGCCAGCAGCATCACCGCTACCGCCAGCGCGCCACTGACGGAGTGGCCCAGGGGCGCTCCCTGGCCAGCCCGGGGCAGGAAGTTGCTGAAACGGGACCACCGCCCGCCGACAAAGCCCCACACCAGCCGAAAGAGCAGCAAAGCCAGCATGGCGTATCCCAGGCGTGCATGCCATTCGATCCAGCTGCCCGGCGCATAAGCCGTGGCGAACAGCCCGGCCACGCCGGCCAGGAGGAACCCGTGAAAGAGCCGGGTTGGCAGGTCCCATACCCGCACGGTGCGGGCCCGAGCGGGGCTCGGGGGTGTCAAGACAGATGAATGCGCAGGGTTCACGCTTCTGCTACAAATGTTGACTGAACCCCCTATTGTTCCCCAACCCGAGGACCCGCGTGCCATGAAAGCCTTTGCCACCTTGACACTTGCCGCCGCCGCCCTGTTGGCCCTGCCCGCCCAGGCCCAGTTCGCCAAGCCCGAGGACGCGGTCAAGTACCGCCAGAGCGCCCTCACGGTCATGGGCACGCATGCCTCGCGCATCGGCGCCATGGTCAACGGCCGGGCCCCCTTCGACCCCAAGGCTGCCGTCGACAACGCGCAGATCGTCAACGACATGGCCCGCCTGCCCTGGGCGGGATTCGGCCCCGGCACGGACAAGATTTCCGCCAAGGCCAAGCCCGAAATCTGGACTGAGCAGGCCAAGTTCAAGGATCATTCGGAAAAGCTGGTGGCTGAGACCACCAAGCTGCTGGCGGCTGCCAAGACCCAGAACCTGGACAACCTCAAGGTGGCCTTCGGCGCCACGGCGGGCAGTTGCAAGGCCTGCCACGACAACTTCCGCGCCAACTGACGCCGTTCGACGATGCGGCCCGCCAGCCCCCTCAGGCCGGTGCGGCCAGCAACTTTTCGATCAGCTGGTGCAGTTCGGTGAAGTCTGGCGCCCCGACATAGCGCTTCACGATCTCGCCCCGCCTGTCCACGATGTAGGTGGTGGGCGTGAGTTGCACATCACCCCAGGCCTTGGCCGCCGCGCCGGTGTTGTCGATGGCGACCTCGAACGGCAACTTGCGGCTTTGCGCGAAGTTCACCACGTACGCGGGCGGGTCGTAGCTCATGGCCACCGCCAGGGTCTGGTAGCCACGGGTCTTGTATTTTTCGTGGGTCGCGATGATCTGCGGCATTTCAGCCACGCAGGTCACGCAACTGGTAGCCCAGAAGTTCACCAGCGTCACCTTGCCCTTGAGGTCGGCCGTGGTGCGCGTGCTGCCATCGAGCAGCACGAAGGTCGAGGCGGGCGCGGCCGCGCGGCCCGTGCCCAGGTACACCACGGCGGCGACAGCGACGACGGCCAGTGCGGCCAGGAGGCTCCAGAGACGCTGGGTCATGGGGAAAAGTCTGTAAGGGGTGGGGGCGTGCGACGGGTGGATTTTCTCAGATCACGTTCTCGCGTTCGAGCGCCTCGAGACGCGCAGCGTCCAGCCCGAGCAGTTCGACCAGCACCTCGCGCGTGTGCTGCCCCAGCAGCGGTGGCGGCAGGTCCTTGCGCACCGGGGTGGCACTGAGCTTGGCCGGACTGCTCACGAGCCGCAATCCGGCCCGCAAGGGATGGTCCCAGTCGTCGATCATGCCGCGCGCCTGCACGTGCGGGTCCGCGAACACCTCGGCCAGGTTGTTGATCGCGCCACAGGGCACCTTCGCGGCTTCCAGTGCGCCGAGCCAATCGGCCTTGGCGCGCGACTTCATGAGTGCTTCAAGCATCGGCACCAGGACCGCGCGGTTTCGCACCCGGTCCTGGTTGCGCGCGAAGCGCGGGTCGGTGGCCAGCTCGGGGCGGCCTGCCACTTGGCAGAACTTCGCGAACTGGCCGTCATTGCCCACCGCCAGGATGATGTGATCGGGGCCGCCGTCGGCCTTGGGGGCCACCTCGAAGACCTGGTAGGGCACGATGTTCTGGTGCGCGTTGCCGGCACGGCCCGGCACCTTGCCGCTCACGAGGTAGTTCGCGCCCAGGTTGGCGAGCATCGCCACCTGCGTGTCCAGGAGGGCCATGTCGACATGCTGGCCTTCGCCGGTGCGTTCCGCGTGGCGCAGGGCGGCCAGGATCGAGACCGTCGCATACAGGCCCGTGAACAGGTCGGCCACCGCCACGCCCACCTTCTGCGGGCCGCCGCCAAGGTCGTCGCGTTCGCCGGTGATGCTCATGAGGCCACCCATGCCCTGGATGGCGTAGTCGTAGCCGGCACGATCGCGGTAGGGGCCGCTCTGGCCAAAGCCCGTGATGCTGCAATACACCAGGCGGGGGTTGATCGCGCGCAGCGACGCGTAGTCCAGGCCGTAGCGCGCCATGTCGCCGACCTTGAAGTTCTCGACGAACACGTTGCAATGCGCCACCAGCGCGCGCACCAGCGCCTGGCCGGCGGGCTGCGCGATGTCGCAGGTGACCGAGCGCTTGTTGCGGTTGGTGCCCAGGTAGTAGGCGGCTTCGGCGGTCTCCGTGCCATCAGCCTGCGCGAGGAAGGGCGGGCCCCAGCTTCGGGTGTCGTCGCCGGTGCCGGGGCGCTCGATCTTGATCACGTCGGCGCCCAGGTCGGCCAGGGTCTGGGTGCACCAGGGACCGGCCAGCACGCGCGAGAGGTCCAGGATGCGGATGCCATCTAGGGAATTCATCCGGGCATTGTCTTTCAATCCTGCTCCCATAATGATGGGATGGTCCTTTCCCGACGTGACGCCGTGTGGGTCTTCCTGGCCTTCGCGTTTGCCTATTTTCTCTCCGCGCTGATTCGCGCCATCACCGCCACGCTGGCCCCCAGCCTCACCCAGGAATTCGCCCTGAACGCGCGCGACCTGGGGCTGATGGCGGGCGGCTATTTCATCGGCTTTTCCCTCACGCAGCTGCCCCTGGGACGGTGGTTGGACCGGCACGGCCCCCGCAAGGTGATCCTGGCTTTCCTGGCGGTGGCTGTCGCGGGCTGCGTGGGCTTTGCCGTCGCGGACAGTTTCGCGGGCCTGCTCGCAGCCCGGGTCTTGTGCGGCATGGGCCTGAGCGCCTGCCTGATGGCGCCCCTCACCGGCTACCGGCGCTGGCTCGCGCCCCAGATGCAGCTGCGGGCCAACTCCTGGATGCTCATGACGGGGTCCCTGGGCATGGTGGCCTCGACGCTGCCGGTGCAGTGGCTGATGCCGGTGGTGGGCTGGCGGGTCCTGTTCGTGGCCATGGCCGTACTGATCGTGGTGGCCATGGGCCTGGCCGCCTGGAAGGTGCCGCCGTGGCCACAAGCGCCGGCCGACGGAGCGGTGGCGCCGGCCGACGGCTACGGCGAGGTCTGGCGCCATCCGTACTTCCGGCGCATGGCTCCGATCGGATTCTTCTGCTATGGCGGGTTGCTGGCGATGCAGACCCTGTGGGCCGGTCCCTGGATGGTGCGGGTGGCCGGCTACACGCCCGCGCAGGCGGCGGGGGGGCTCTTCACCATCAACGTGGCGATGCTCCTGGCGTTTTGGGGCTGGGGCCTGGTCACGCCCCGGCTCGTGGCGCGGGGCTGGGATGCCAATCGCCTGATCGCCTGGGGGCAGCCCCTGGGCTTCCTGGCCATGGGCGGCCTGATCGCCGCCGGCACCGGTGCCGGCGCCTGGAGCTGGACCCTCTTTTTCGTGACGTCCACCTTCGTCGCGATGGCCCAGCCCGCGGTGGGCATGGCCTTCCCGCCGGCGCTGGCTGGACGTGCCTTGTCCGCCTACAACCTCGTCATCTTCGTGGGGGTCTTCGTCGTGCAATGGGGGGTGGGTCTGCTCATTGACGGATTCCAGGCCCTGGGCCTGGGCGAGGTCACGAGCTTTCGGGCGGCCTTGGCGGCGCTCCTGGCCTGCTGCATCGGTGCCTGGGCGTATTTCATGTGGCGCAGCCCGGATAATCGGTCGCCATGAACGGGATCCTGATCATCTGCCACGCGCCCCTGGCCCATGCCTTGCGGCAATGCGCGCTGCACGTGTTCCCCGATTGCGGCCCCGGCGTCAGTGCGGTCGATGTGCAACCCAATCTCTCGCCCGAGGAGACCCTGGCCACCGCGCGCATCGCCATGGACCAACTGGCGCATGCGCCGCAGGTCGGCGGTGTGCTCGTGCTCACGGACATCTTTGGCGCCACGCCCAGCAACGTGGCGCAGAAACTGGTCGACGGCGTGGCCTCGCGCCTGGTGACCGGCGTGAACCTTCCGATGCTGCTTCGCAGCGTGAGCTACCGCCACGAGCCGCTCGACGCCCTGGTGGCGCGCGCGGTCATCGGCGGCACCCAGGGGGTGATGCAGGTGGCGCTGACGGCACCGCAAAACCAGTCCCGGCCCCGACATGATCCAAAGCACCACGACCATCAGCAATAAGCTGGGCCTTCATGCGCGCGCCTCGGCCAAGCTCACCAAGCTGGCTGGCGCCTTCCCCTGCGAGATCTGGATCGCCAAGGGCGAGCGGCGCGTCAATGCCAAGAGCATCATGGGCGTGATGATGCTGGCCGCCGGCCTGGGCAGCGAGGTCACCCTGCAAGCCGAGGGCGAGCGCGCCCAGGAGGCCATCGACGCCCTGCTCGCGCTCATTCACGACAGGTTCAGCGAGGGAGAATGAGCGGAGTGCTGCCATGACCTTCGCCGTCCACGGCCTCCCCGTCGCCCGCGGCATCGCGATCGGGCGTGCCGTGCTCATGGCCGGCCGCGTCGACGTCGCGCACTACTTCATCGCGCCCGACCAGATCGAGGCCGAGATCGCGCGGGTGCGTGCCGGCCGCGACGCAGTGGTCGACGAGATCCACCGCCTGCAGCAGACCATCACCGGCATGGGCCCCAAGGAGGCGCCCCACGAGCTGTCAGCCCTGCTCGATGTGCACCTGATGCTGCTGCAGGACCAGGACCTGATCGCGGGCGTCAAGCACTGGATCTCCGAGCGCCTCTACAACGCCGAGTGGGCGCTGACCACCCAGCTTGAAGCGCTGTCCCGCCAGTTCGACGAGATGGAGGACGAGTACCTGCGCGAACGCAAGGCCGACCTCGAGCAGGTGGCCGAGCGCATCCTGCGTTACATGAAGGGTGTGGCCTCGCCGGTGGCGCCGCCCGCCGCGCGACGGCCAGGCGCCGCCCGCCAGCAGGATCTGGTGCTAGAGGGCACGACCGACGTGCCGCTGGTGCTGATCGCGCACGACCTGTCGCCGGCCGATATGCTGCATTTCAAGCAAAGCGTATTTGCCGGCTTCGTGACCGACGTGGGCGGCAAGACCTCGCACACCGCCATCGTGGCGCGCAGCATGGACATTCCCGCAGTGGTGGGTGCGCGCAGCGCCAGCCAGCTGGTGCGCCAGGACGACTGGGTGATCATCGACGGCGACGCCGGCGTGATGATCGTCGACCCCTCGCCCATCATCCTGGCCGAATACCACTTCAAGCAACGCCAGGCCGAACTCGAGCGCGGACGGCTGGGGCGGCTGCGGCACACCCCCGCGGTCACGCTCGATGGCGAGCGCATCGAGCTGCTCGCCAACATCGAGCTGCCAGAGGACGCCGCCGCGGCGCTGGCTGCAGGCGCGGTGGGCGTGGGCTTGTTCCGAAGCGAGTTCATGTTCATGGGCCGTCAGGGCCACCTGCCGGACGAAGAGGAGCAATACCTGGCCTACCGGCGTGCCGTCGAGGGCATGCAGGGCCTGCCCGTGACCATCCGCACCGTCGACGTCGGCGCGGACAAGCCGCTGGACGACGCGCGCCACGACGACGCCCACCTGAACCCGGCGCTGGGCTTGCGCGCGATCCGCTGGAGCCTGGCCGACCCGGCGATGTTCCTGACGCAGCTGCGCGCCATCCTGCGCGCCGCAGCGCATGGCAAGGTGAACATGCTGATTCCCATGCTGGCGCATGTGAGCGAGATCCGTCACACGCTGTCGCTGATCGACTTCGCCCGCGCCGAACTGGACAACCGGGGCATTGCCTACGGCCCCATCACCCTCGGTGCCATGATCGAGATTCCGGCGGCGGCCATCATGGTGCGCACCTTCCTCAAGTACTTCGACTTCCTATCGGTTGGCACCAACGACCTCATTCAGTACACGCTGGCGATCGACCGCGCCGACGAATCGGTGGCCCACCTGTATGACCCCTGCCACCCGGCGGTGCTGCGCCTGCTGGCCGACACCATCGCGGCCTGCCGGGCGCAGGGCAAGCCAGTGAGCGTGTGTGGCGAGATGGCGGGCGATGTGGATTTCACCCGCCTGCTGCTGGGGCTGGGGTTGCGCAGTTTCTCCATGCACCCGGCGCAACTGCTCGCGGTCAAGCAGGAGGTGCTGCACGCCGACACCGCGCGCCTGGCGCTCTGGGCCCAGGAGATCATCGCCTCCGACGAGCCGGCCAAGCTGCTGGCGTGAGGCGATGCGGGCGCGGCCTGCGCGTCCACCCGGCGTTCAAGCCACGCCTGCGGCGTGCGCCTGCTGGTCGGCGTGGTAGCTCGAACGCACCATCGCACCGACGGCGGCGTGGGAGAACCCCATCTTGCGGGCCTCGTCCTCGAACATCCTGAAGGTGTCCGGGTGCACGTAGCGTCGCACCGGCAGGTGCGAGGTGCTGGGAGCCAGGTACTGGCCGATGGTGAGCATGTCGATGTCGTGCGCGCGCATGTCGCGCATGACCTGCAGGATCTCGTCGTCGGTCTCACCGAGGCCCACCATCAGGCCGCTCTTGGTCGGCACGTCGGGGTGCAGGGCCTTGAATTTTTTCAGCAGGTTCAGGCTGAAGGCGTAGTCGGAGCCCGGACGCGCCTCCTTGTACAGGCGCGGGATGGTTTCCAGGTTGTGGTTCATCACGTCTGGGGGCGCGGCTTTCAGGATCTCCAGCGCGCGGTCGTCGCGGCCGCGGAAGTCGGGCACCAGGATTTCGATCGTGGTGCCGGGCGAGAGCTCGCGCGTGCGGCGGATGCAGTCGACGAAGTGCTGGCTGCCGCCATCGCGCAGGTCGTCGCGGTCGACGCTGGTGATCACCACGTATTTGAGCTGGAGGGCGGCAATGGTGCGCGCCAGGTTGTCCGGCTCTTGGACATCGAGGGGGTCGGGGCGGCCGTGGCCGACGTCGCAAAAAGGGCAGCGCCTGGTGCACTTGTCGCCCATGATCATGAAAGTGGCTGTGCCCTTGCCAAAGCATTCGCCGATGTTGGGGCAACTGGCCTCTTCGCACACGGTCACCAGCTTGTTCTGGCGCAGGATGTCCTTGATTTCATAGAACCGGGTGCCAGTGCTGGCGGCCTTAACGCGGATCCAGTCGGGTTTTTTTAGCACCTCGGCCTGCTCGACCTTGACCGGAATGCGTGAGAGCTTGGCC
>JBEGVR010000108.1:0-4536 GCA_041178265.1 Pseudomonadota bacterium
GCCCTGCTGCCCGCGCTGGGTTTCGCCCCCGACAAGCTGCTGGCGTTGCAGCAGGCCTATGTGCGCGAAGCCACCGAGCTGTGGAACGCCGGCCTGAAGGTCAACCCCGGCGCCTCCGACCGCCGCTTCGCGCACGGTGCCTGGTCCGAGAACCCGGTGTCGGCCTTCTCGGCGTCGGTCTACCTGCTCAATGCGCGCACCCTGCTGGGGCTGGTCGAGGCCACCGAGGCCGACGAGAAGACCAAGGCCCGCCTGCGCTTTTCCGTCGAACAGTGGCTGGCCGCGTCGGCCCCGAGCAACTTCCTGGCCCTCAACGCCGAAGCCCAGAAGAAGGCGGTCGAGACCCAGGGCGAGAGCATCGCCCGCGGCCTGCAGAACCTGTGGAAGGACATCCAGCAGGGCCACCTGTCCATGACCGACGAGAGCGTCTTCGAGGTGGGCCGCAACGTCGGCACCACCGAGGGCGCCGTCGTCTTCGAGAACGAGCTGTTCCAGCTCATTGAGTACAAGCCCACCACGGCCAAGGTCCACGAGCGCCCCTTTCTCGTGGTGCCGCCCTGCATCAACAAGTTCTACATCCTGGACCTGCAGCCGGAGAACTCCTTCGTGCGCCACCTGGTGGACCAGGGGCACCGCACCTTCCTCGTGAGCTGGCGCAACCCGGACGAGTCCATGCGCAACACCACCTGGGACGACTACATCGGCGACGGCGCCCTGCGCGCCATCGAGGTGGTGCAGGAGATCGCCAAGGCCAAGGAGATCAACGCCCTGGGCTTCTGCGTGGGCGGCACCATCCTGGGCACGGCGCTGGCGGTGCTGGCCGCGCGCGGCGAAAAGCCGGTGGCCTCGGTCACCTTCCTCACCACCTTCCTGGACTTCAGCGACACCGGCATCCTGGATGTCTTCATCGACGAGCACTTCGTGAAGTTCCGCGAGACCCAGATGGCGCAGGGTGGCCTGCTCAAAGGGCAGGACCTGGCGTCCACCTTCAGCTTCCTGCGCCCCAACGACCTCGTCTGGAACTACGTCGTGGGCAACTACCTCAAGGGCGAGACCCCTCCGCCCTTCGACCTCCTGTACTGGAACAGCGACTCCACCAACCTGCCAGGCCCGATGTACGCCTGGTACCTGCGCAACACCTACTTCGAGAACAACCTGGTCAAGCCCGGCAAGGCCAAGGTCTGCGGCCAGAAGATCGATCTGCGCAAGGTCGACATCCCCACCTACATCTACGGCTCGCGCGAGGACCACATCGTCCCCATCGAAGGCGCCTATGCCAGCGTGCAGCACCTGCCGGGCCCCAAGCGCTTCGTGATGGGCGCCTCGGGCCACATCGCCGGCGTGATCAACCCGCCGGCCAAGGGCAAGCGCTCGTACTGGACCAACGCCAGGCTGCCCAAGACGCACGCCGAGTGGCTCCAGGGCGCCAAGGAGCACCCGGGCAGCTGGTGGACCGACTGGTACGCCTGGCTCAAGCCCCTGGCGGGCAAGCAGGTGGCCGCGCCCAAGGGTTATGGCGGCGGCAAGCACAAGGTGATCGAACCCGCGCCCGGCCGCTACGTGAAGGCCAAGGCCTGAGACTCATTCAACAGGAGGACAAACCATGGAAGACATCGTCATCGTCTCGGCCGCCCGTACCGCCGTCGGCAAGTTCGGCGGCGCGCTGGCCAAGGTGGCCGCGCCCGACCTGGGCGCCACCGTGATCCGCGAGGCGATCGCGCGCGCGCGCCTGGACCCGGCCCAGGTGGGCGAGGTGATCATGGGCCAGGTGCTGGCCGCGGGTGCCGGCCAGAACCCGGCGCGCCAGGCCCTCATGAAGGCCGGCCTGCCCAAGGAGGTGCCGGGCCTGACCATCAACGCGGTGTGCGGCTCGGGCCTGAAGGCGGTGATGCTGGCGGCCCAGTCCATCGCCTACGGCGACAGCGAGATCGTGGTGGCCGGTGGCCAGGAAAACATGAGCGCCTCGCCGCACGTCCTCATGGGGTCGCGCGACGGCCAGCGCATGGGCGACTGGAAGATGGTCGACTCCATGATCGTGGACGGCCTATGGGACGTCTACAACCAGTACCACATGGGCATCACCGCCGAGAACGTGGCCAAGGCCCACGGCATCAGCCGCGACCTGCAGGACGCTCTGGCCCTGGCCAGCCAGCAGAAGGCCACCGCCGCCCAGGAGGCTGGCCGTTTCAGGGACGAGATCGTCGGCGTGAGCATCCCGCAGCGCAAGGGCGACCCGGTCAATTTCAACGCCGACGAATTCATCAACAAGAAGACCAACGCCGAGGCCCTGGCCGGCCTGCGTCCCGCCTTCGACAAGGCCGGTTCGGTCACGGCGGGCAATGCCTCGGGCATCAACGACGGCGCCGCGGCGGTGGTGGTCATGAGCGCGCGCAAGGCCGCGGCCCTGGGCCTCAAACCCCTGGCGCGCATCGCGGCCTTCGGTACCTCGGGGCTGGACCCGGCCACGATGGGCATGGGCCCGGTGCCCGCCTCGCGCAAGGCCCTGGAGCGCGCCGGCTGGAAGGCGCAGGACGTGGACCTGTTCGAGCTCAATGAAGCCTTTGCGGCCCAGGCCTGCGCCGTCAACAAGGCGCTGGACATCGACCCGGCCCGCGTCAACGTCAACGGCGGCGCCATCGCCATCGGCCACCCCATCGGCGCCTCGGGCTGCCGCATCCTGGTCACCTTGCTGCACGAAATGCAGCGGCGCCAGGTCAGCAAGGGCCTGGCCGCGCTGTGCATCGGCGGCGGCATGGGGGTTTCCCTCGCTGTGGAACGCGCCTGACCGACGTACAAAGAAACAATGCGTGACGCCCTGCGGGCGCCCGCATGATCCGCACCCTGATTCCAGCGAAACCTCAAGGAGAGAAAATTGACCCAGAAAATTGCGTACGTGACCGGCGGCATGGGCGGCATCGGCACCGCCATCTGCCAACGACTGCACCGCGAGGGTTTCAAGGTCATCGCCGGTTGCGGGCCCACGCGCGACCACGCCAAGTGGCTCGCCGAGCAAAAAGCCAAGGGCTACACCTTTTACGCCTCGGTCGGCAATGTCGGCGACTGGAATTCCACCGTCGAGGCCTTCTCCAAGGCCAAGGCCGAACACGGCGCGATCGACGTGCTCGTGAACAACGCCGGCATCACCCGCGACCGCATGTTCATCAAGATGACGCGTGAAGACTGGGACGCCGTGATCGAAACCAACCTGAACTCCATGTTCAACGTGACCAAGCAGGTCGTGGGCGACATGGTCGAAAAAGGCTGGGGCCGCATCGTCAACATCAGCTCGGTCAACGGCGAAAAAGGCCAGGCCGGCCAGACCAACTACTCGGCGGCCAAGGCCGGCATGCACGGCTTCACCATGGCCCTGGCGCAGGAGCTGGCCAACAAGGGCGTGACCGTCAACACCGTCAGCCCCGGCTACATCGGCACCGACATGGTCAAGGCCATCCGCGAGGACGTGCTGGACAAGATCGTGGCCACGATCCCGGTCAAGCGCCTGGGCCAGCCCGAAGAGATCGCCTCCATCATCGCGTGGCTGGCCTCCGATGAAGGCGGCTATTCCACCGGCGCCGACTTCTCCGTCAACGGCGGCCTGCACATGGGGTGAGGCGGCTCTCAAAGGTCCTCGATCACCAGCTGCCGGTAACGCTCCGCAAACGCCACCGGCAGCTCCTTCACCGCCTTCATCACCCGCTCGGCGTCGCTGGTGCGCGGCGCGTGCACCATCAGGCCCCAATGGCCGTCGCTGGCCAGTTCCACCAGGTGCCGCACCGTCTCGCCTTCGGTGCCGGGCGAGGGCAGGGGCATGTCGCCGCTGCCGATGGTGCGCGCGATCGGGCCCAGGAAGACCTCGGGCGACAGCATGGACAGCTCGTCGCCGGGGATGCCCGCCTCGATCAGGGCCTGGGCCGCCTGGTCGACGTGCTCGCGCCCGGGCAGCATCAGCACGATGTGCCCCGTGGGGTAGAACACGCCGCGCAGCGTGACCATGTGGTTGTCTAGATGGAAGGGTTTCATGGCGCGTGCCTCCGGGTTGCCGGGCCATCTGCCGGGCCGTCATTAGTGCGCCGTGGCGGGAGCCCGGGTGTCGGTACCCTCGCCCGCAGGGTGTAGGACGCGGACGGCGTAAAGTCCGCTCCGTGCCCGCCCCGAACGACTTCCCTGCCGCGTCTGCCTGGCGCCTGTCCGTCGCCCCCATGATGGATTGGACCGACCGCCACTGCCGCCATTTCCACCGCCTGCTGTCGCGGCGCGCGCGCCTGTACACCGAGATGGTGACCACCGGTGCGCTGATACACGGCGACGTGGCGCGCCACCTGGACTTCAACCCTGAAGAACACCCCGTGGCCCTGCAACTGGGGGGCAGCGAGCCCGCCGACCTGGCCCGTGCGGCCCGCCTGGGCGAGCAGTGGGGCTACGACGAGATCAACCTCAATTGCGGCTGCCCCAGCGACCGGGTGCAGCGCGGGGCCTTCGGCGCCTGCCTGATGGCCGAGCCCGCCCTTGTGGCCGACGGGGTGAAGGCGATGGTGG
>JBEGVR010000109.1:0-3814 GCA_041178265.1 Pseudomonadota bacterium
CGCATCATCAGTATGAGGAAAGCCAATGACCGCGAAAAAGCCTTCTACGCCAACGCCTTGGGTTGACCCCGATGAGATTCCGGAGCTGACCGAAGAGTTCTTTGAGACAGCCGACGTTTACATGGGTGACAAACTCATCCGGCGCGGTCGCCCCAAGTCGGACGCTCCCAAACAGGCGGTCAAGCTGCGCCTTGACGCCGACATCCTGGCGGCCTTGCGCGCCAGCGGCGATGGTTGGCAGACCCGCATCAATGACACCCTGCGCGCATCACTGCGGCTGGCTGGGCGAGTCTGAGCCGGACCAACAGGGAGGACACCGGGTCCTACGTGAAGGCCTCACCCCACGGGCAGGGTCGGATGCGGCCAGGGGGGCGCGGCCGTCCCGGGGGCCTGTCGCCCGTCGGCCAGGGCTTGCGCATAGGCAGGCAGCACCTGGGCCGGTGCCTCGCCCAGCGCCCGCACGAGGCACACGCCGTCGGCGCCGGCGCTCGCGGCCTGCCGCGCCTGGTCCGGCGCGAGGATGCCCCCGATCGCCACCACCGGCGCGCCGGCATGCCGGCACCACCAGGCCAGGTTGTCCAGGCCCTGCGGCACCCAGGGCATGTCCTTAGTGGTGGTGGGCCACACCGGTCCGCAGGCGATGTAGCGGGGTGACAGGGCGCGCGCACGGCACAACTCCCACACGCTGTGCGAGCTGATGCCCAGGGCCACGCCGCTGGCCAGGAGCGCATGGCGGCCGTCTTCGCCCAGCGCCATCAGGTCCTCCTGGCCCAGGTGCACCGCATCGGCACGCAGTTCGGCGGCCAGGGCCCAGTGGTCGTTGACGAAGCACTGCCCCCCCACCGCACGCGCCGAGGCGATGGCACGCGCCAGCGCCTCGCGCAGGCCCGCCTGCCAGGCCGCATCGGGCTGCGCCGGCCGCTTGATGCGAAGCTGCACGGTCCGCACGCCCGCTGCCAGCGCCTGCTCCAGGCGCTGGACGTGATCGGTGATGGCGTACAGGTCCAGGCGCTGCACGGCGTGGACCCGTGCGGGCGCGAACACCGGCGCCACGTCCCAGGACAGTCGCGGCAACTCGCCGTCGTGCCGCAGGAACGCCAGCAGCACCGCATCGGCGCCCACGAAGCCGCTGTCCAGGGCCTCCTGCCCGTACGCCGCGAGCGCGGCGCTGCTGAAGGCGGGCGCGTGCGCGCCCGCAGCCCGGATCCAGCCGCGCGCGTGGGCGCTGTCCAGCCAGTGCAGGTGCGTGCCGTCGGCGGCCCGCTGGTGCATGACGCAGACTACGGCGCCGGTCTGCGCGCGTTGCCGGGCCGCCCAGGCGGGGACGGCCTCGAAGGACAGGTCTTGCGGCGGCTGCGGCAGCAGCAGGCGGGATTCGCGCGGGGCGAGGGAGTGGGTCATGCAAAGGTCCGGAGGTCTCAAGGCTCAACGCATCACCAGCCCGCCGTCGACGAATAGCACCTGGCCGGTGATGAAGGCGCTGTGCGCGCTGGCCAGAAACAGGACGGGGCCTGCCACATCCTCGGGCCGTGCGAGGCGGCGCAGCGGCGTGGCCGCCGCGATCGCATCACGAAAGCCCGCCCGCGTGCTGGCGCTGGCCTGCGTGGGATACACGAGGCCGGGGGCCACGCAGTTCACGCGCACGCCCTGCGGGCCCAGGTCCGCTGCGGTTTGGCGGGTGAAGCCGACCAGGGCCGACTTGGCGGTGGCGTAGTCGTGGTACGGCACCACGGGGTGTTCGACCAGGTTCGTGGCGATGTTCACGATGGCGCCCCGGGCGTGCCGCGCCAGGTGGGGCAGGGCGGCGCGGCTCACGTGGTGGGCGGCGCCCACCGCGCCCTCGAACTGCGCGCGGTAGGCGTCCCAGCCCACCTCGCCAAAGCGCTGGCGCTGCTCGGGGTCGAAGGTATAGGGCGCGAAGGCGTTGTTTACCACCACGTCCAGCCGGCCGAATTCGGCGACGGTGGTTTCCACCAGGCGTGAAGCTGCGGCCGCGTCGCACACGTCGGCCTGCACGGCCAGCGCGTCGCCGCCGGCGTCGCGGCACTCGCGGGCCACCGCCTCGGCCGATGCCGCGTCGCGCAGGTAGTTGACGGCCACTGCAGCGCCGTGGGCGGCGAAGGCCCGCGCGATGGCCGCACCGATGCCCCGACCCCCGCCGGTCACCAGGACCACTTGCCCTTTGAAGTCCATGATCAAGTCCCTGGCAACAGGTCGCTGGCCACGACATCGGCCATGCGGATCGGGCGTTCGACCAGCCCGAGCTTGCGGTAGGCCTCGGCCGCCGCCTGCAGCGAAGCCAGGTCCATTGCGCCCAGTCCCAGGCGCTGGGTCAGCGGCGAGACGGAGGCGGCATTGCGCAGGCGGATTACCTCCAGGTTCAGGGACGGATCGCTGCCGTCGATCGCGCGCTTGACCGCCAGGCGCGCGGCCTCGTCGGGGCTGGCGATCATCCAGGCCGCGGCGTCGCGGTAGCCGCGCAGGAAGCGGCGCAGCACGTCCTTGCGGGTCTGGTAGACCGCTTCGCGCACCACGTACAGGTCGCTGGAGACATTGAGCCAGCGGCCCACCTCCATCACGTTCACCTCAGGCAGGCCGCGCCGACGCCCCACCAGCAGGCCGGTGTCGGTGGCGGCGGTGGCGTCCACCTGGCCCTGCATCAGCGGCGCGAAATTGAGCAGGCCGGTGACCACCACGGTCACGTCGGATTCGGACAGGCCCGCCTGGTGCAGCATCACCAGCAGGTTCTGGCGCGTGCCGCTGGCCAGGCTGTAGACGCCCACGCGCTTGCCCTTGAGGTCCTGCGGGCGGGTGATGCCGCTGGACTTGAGGGACACCACGTTGAACACGTTCTGCGGGTAGATGTCATAGATGGCGCGCAGCTTCTCGCCCTTGTCCAGGGCGGCGAACAGCGAGCCCGGGTCGGTGAAGGCCACGTCGGCCTGGCCCGAGAGGATGTTGCGGATCGCGTCGCCGCCGCCCGCGCCGGGCACATAGCGCAGGGCGATGCCCTGGGCGCGGTAGAAGCCCTTGTCCTCGTCGACCAGCAGGGGCGTGACTTCGGTGATCGGCTTGTTCCAGCCCGCCACGGTGAGCGTGTCCAGGCGGGAGGGCGCTTGCGCGTAGACGGGCAGGGCCAGCGCGCCGGCAGCGGCCAGCAGGGTGCGGCGGTCGATCGGGTTCACGGGGGGGTCCTCTGTGCAGGGTGGATAGGGGGTGCGGCCGGCGGGTCGGCCGCATCGGGGCGCAGCAGCCAGCGCTCCAGCCACAGCGTGAGCTGGTAGGCGGTGAGGCCCAGCAGCGAAATCAGCGTGAGCACGGCGAACATCAGCGGCGTGTCCATCGAGCCCTGGGTGGCGATCACGAGCGCGCCCAGGCCCTCGCTGCCGCCGATGAATTCGCCCACCACTGCGCCCACCAGGCCCAGCATCACCGCCACGCGCAGGCCGGCCAGGATACCGGGCAGGCCGGTGGGCAGCTTCAGGCGCCACAAGGTCTGCGCGCGGCCGGCGCCCAGCATGCGAAACAGCTCCAGCCGTTCGGGGGCGACACGCTGCAGGCTGGTCAGGGTGGTCTCCAGCAACGGGAAGAAGCACACCAGGGCGGTGATGACGACCGTGGACGTCATGCCAAAGCCGAACCAGAGGATGAACAGCGGCATCAGGGCGAGCTTGGGCACGACCTGGCTGATCACGACGTAGGGCATGAACAGGGTGCGTACCCAGGCCGATTCGGCCATGGCGATGCCCGTGACGAAACCCAGGCTGCAGCCAAGCGTGAGGCCGAGCGCGAGCTTGAGCGCGGTGGCCTGCAG
>JBEGVR010000110.1:0-3343 GCA_041178265.1 Pseudomonadota bacterium
GCGCGGCTCGATGCGCAGCGGCCGCAGGCCCTGGCCCAGGGGGCCTACGCGCCATGAACAGCCAGGTGATCGCACTGCAGCCGCAGGCGGCCTCGGGCTGCGGCCAGGCGCCGGTACTGCGCGAGCGCGGCCAGCGCGAGGTGTTCTGCGGCCTGACCGGCATCGTCTGGCTGCACCGCAAGATCCAGGACGCCTTCTTCCTGGTGGTGGGCTCGCGCACCTGCGCGCACCTGATCCAGTCCGCTGCGGGCGTGATGATCTTTGCCGAGCCGCGTTTCGCGACGGCCATCATCGACGAGCGCGACCTGGCCGGCCTGGCCGATGCGAACGAGGAACTCGACCGCGTGGTCACGCGCCTGCTGGAGCGCCGCCCCGACATCAAGATGCTGTTCCTGGTGGGCTCCTGCCCGTCGGAAGTGATCAAGCTGGACCTCTCTCGCGCCGCCTCACGGCTGTCCCAGCGCTTCAACCCCGGCGTGCGCGTGCTCAATTACTCGGGCAGCGGCATCGAGACCACCTTCACCCAGGGCGAGGACGCGTGCCTGGCCTCGCTGGTGCCGGTGCTGCCGGCATCGCCCGCCGAGGCCACACCAGAACTCCTGGTGGTGGGCGCACTGGCCGATGTGGTGGAAGACCAGTTCGCGCGCGTGTTGGGCCAACTGGGCATCCGCGCGCGCTTTTTCCCGCCGCGCCAGGCCAACGCCCTGCCCCCGGTGGGCGCCAACACCCGCTACCTGCTGGCGCAACCCTTTCTGGCCGACACCGCGCGCGCGCTCGAATCGCGTGGCGCGGCGCGCCTGCCCGCGCCCTTCCCGCTGGGTGTGGAAGGCACGCTGGCCTGGCTGGCCGCCGCCTGCGATGCCTTCGGTGTCTCGCGCGAGCGCCTCGATGAAGTCACCCGCGCCGCCCGTGAACGTGCCGGTGCGGCCCTGGCCCGCCAGCGCGTGCAGCTGGAAGGCAAGCGCATCTTCTTCTTCCCCGACTCGCAGC
Organism: Pseudomonadota bacterium; assembly: GCA_041178265.1. Classification (GTDB taxonomy): domain Bacteria; phylum Pseudomonadota; class Gammaproteobacteria; order Burkholderiales; family Burkholderiaceae_C; genus Ramlibacter. The sequence continues at coordinate 991 of JBEGVR010000110.1, forward strand.
TGGAGATTCCGCTGGCGCGCTTTCTCTCGCGCGAAATGGGCATGCAGCTGGTCGAAGTGGCCACGCCTTATCTGCACCGCCAGCACCTGGCCGAGGAACTCGCGATGCTGCCCGCCGACACCCGCCTGGCCGAGGGTCAGCATGTGGAGAACCAGCTCGATCGCTGCCGCGCCGCGCAGCCCGACCTGGTGGTGTGCGGCCTGGGCCTGGCCAACCCGCTGGAGTCCGAGGGCCTGACGACCAAGTGGGCCATCGAGCTGGTGTTCACCCCCATCCAGGGCTTCGACCAGGCGGCCGATCTGGCCGAACTGTTCACGCGCCCGCTCACGCGCCGCCTGAAGCTGGCTGCCTGAAGCCCCGAGGACACGCACCATGCAGCTGACCCTCTGGACCTACGAAGGCCCCCCGCATGTGGGCGCGATGCGCGTGGCCACCGCGATGAAGGACGTGCACTACGTGCTGCACGCGCCGCAGGGCGACACCTACGCCGACCTGCTGTTCACGATGATCGAGCGGCTGCCGCGCCGCCCGCCCGTCACCTACACCACCTTCCAGGCGCGTGACCTGGGCGGCGACACCGCCGAACTGTTCAAGACCGCCGCGAAAGAGGCCTATGAACGCTTCGCTCCCAAGGCCATGCTGGTGGGCGCTTCGTGCACCGCCGAATTGATCCAGGACGACCCGGGCGGCCTGGCGCTGGCGCTGGACCTGCCCGTGCCGGTGGTGGCGCTTGAACTGCCTTCCTACCAGCGCAAGGAAAACTGGGGCGCGGCCGAGACCTTCTACCAATTGGTGCGCACGCTGGCCGGCGCCAAGCGCGAACGCGCACCGGCCGCCAACGGCCGCCCGCGCTGCAACGTGCTGGGCCCCACCGCCCTGGGCTTTCGTCACCGCGATGATTTGCGCGAGATCTGCGGCTTGCTGGATGAAATCGGTATCGACGTCAACGTCGTCGCGCCGCTGGACGCCACGCCCGCCGACCTGGCCCGCCTGCAGGACGCCGAGTTCAACGTGGTGCTGTACCCCGAGATCGCCTCGGTGACCGCGGGCTGGTTGCAACGCAGCTTCGGCCAGCCCTTCACCCGCACCGTGCCGATCGGCGTGAACGCCACGCAGGACTTCATTCGCGAAGTGGCCACGCTGGCCGGCCTGGACGCGCAGCCGCTGCTGGCCCGCACCGCCTCGCGCGCGCGCTGGTATGCGCGTTCGGTCGACTCCACCTACCTCACCGGCAAGCGCGTCTTCATCTTCGGCGACGCCACGCACGCTGTGGCCGCTGCCCGCGTGGCGGCCCAGGAAATGGGCTTCACCGTGGTGGGCCTCGGCACTTACAGCCGCGAGTTCGCGCGCGAGATCCGCGAAGCCGCCAAGCTGTATGGCGTGGAGCCCCTGATTTCCGACGACTACCTGGAGGTCGAAGCGGCCATCCTGGCCAACCAGCCCGAACTGGTGCTGGGCACGCAGATGGAACGCCATATCGCCAAGCGCGCGGGCATCCCCTGCGCGGTGATCTCGGCGCCGGTGCACGTGCAGGATTTTCCGGCGCGCTATTCGCCGCAAATGGGCTTTGAAGGCGCCTGCGTGCTGTTCGACACCTGGGTGCATCCGCTGATGATGGGCCTGGAGGAACACCTGATCGGGATGTTCCGCGGCGACAGCGAATTCCATGAAGACGCCGCGCCCTCGCACCTGGGCGGCGCGGTGCGCCGTCGCGAGGAGGCGCCGGCCCCCGCCATCGACAAGCCGGCACCCGATGCCCCCGCTGCACCGGCCGATGCCACCGCCGCCGCCTGGGTCGCCACCTGGGTGGCCGACGCCGAGCGCGAGCTGAAAAAGATTCCCTTCTTCGTGCGGGGCAAGGCGCGCCGCAACACCGAGCAATACGCACGCGAGCACGGGCTGGACGTGATCACGCTGGACACCCTCTACGATGCCAAAGCCCACTTCAGCCGCTGAAGCCCGGGCCGGCGCCGTCCCGATGCGCGTCGTCCTGGTCACGATGGACAGCCATCTGGCCAGCGCCGCGCAACGCGCCGCGCGCCGCCTGGCCAAGGCCCTGCCCGGCGTCACGCTCAAGGTGCACGCCGCCGCCGAATGGGCCGACGAACCCGCCGCCTTGCAACGCGCCATCGACGACATCGCGCGTGGCGACCTGGTCATCGCCACCATGCTGTTCATGGAGGACCACTTCCTGCCGGTACTGCCCGCCCTCAAGGCGCGGCGTGACCAGTGCGACGCCATGGTCTGTGCCATGTCCGCCGCCGAAGTGATGAAGCTCACGCGCATGGGCAAGTTCGACATGGGCGCGCCCGCCAGCGGCTTCATGGCCATGCTCAAACGTATGCGGGGCAAG
>JBEGVR010000111.1:0-3810 GCA_041178265.1 Pseudomonadota bacterium
AGAGCGGTGTCCACCGATTGCTTTCCGTCCTGGTGCGCCGTGGTTTGGCGGTGCAGGACGAATACAGCCAGCGCTACGGGATGACGGTCAGGCTGGCGGCGATCGGTTTTCGATTCCTCGCCGCCTCTGGCATCACCGAGATTTGCCAACCCTCTCTCGACCGCCTCGCCGCTCGGACCGGGGAGCTGGCGCGACTGGCGCTTGTCGAAGACGACGCGCTCATCTGGATTGCCAAGGCCCAGGGCGCACTGACCGGCCTGCGTTACGACCCCGACATGGGGCAGGCCGTCGTGCTTCATGCGACCTCCACGGGCAAAGCATGGCTTGCGACGATGGACGAGGAAAAGGCCGTCGCGTTGGTGAAGGCGCGCGGCTTTGTCGTCCCCGCCCGGTTCGGCCGCCCGATCGTTCGAGACGAGGCCAGCCTCCGTGCCGAACTTGCCCTGACGCGCCAACGCGGCTACGGCACATCGATCGAGGAGAGCGAGCCAGGTACTTGCGCCATTGGCGTGGCGATTGTTGACCCTCAAACCGGACAGGCAATCGGCACCGTCAGCGTTGCGGGCCCTGTGTCGCGTCTGGGTCGAGATCGAATCATTGAAATTGCGCCGGACGTCCAGGCAACAGCCGCGGAGATCGCCGATCTCTGGCCTAGCCGCAAGGTCATGCAGGCCACCATGGGCCTGGCCTCGCAGCGAGCGGCCAATGGCCAGGGTGTGTCATCGCACTAAAGAGGTTGTGGGCTGTCTTGTAGTGGCGTGAGTCGATAGCGCGCGACCGCCTTAATCGGAACATCGTTCTCGATCATTCGTCCTTTTCTGGCATCAACTCGGGAAAACCCCGCTCCCACAGGGTAATACGGCATGCAATAGTAGAACGTTGTTCCGTTTTAGGGCGAAGGTCTTGTTGATCTGAAGAATCATGCTGCATGGATGAAGTAAACAACGTAGTTCGCGAGCTCGCGAACGCGCGTCGGACCCATGGCGTGGTGGTGCCTCTGTTGCTGAATCACCTGGTAGGGTTCGATGAGGCTTATCGCCTCCAGGAAAGCGTCCGGATCGCGCTCGGCGCCCAGGTCGTGGGCTGGAAAGTCGCGGCGCCGCCGGCTGCAGAAGTCATCTCTGCGCCCCTATTCGACATCGGCTGCAAGATGTCCGATAGCGATTTCTTGGAAAAGGAAGTCATGCGCGACGGCGTCGAATGCGAACTGGCCTTGCGCATAGACCGTCAGTTGCCGACGGAAGGTTGCACGCGTGAAGACGTGTTGAAGGCCGTGGGCGCCGTCATGCCGGCGTTCGAACTCCTGTGCAGCCGCCTACCCGCCAAGTTTATGTCACCGCGGGAACATATCGTGGCCGACTGCCTCGGCCAGGCAGCGGTGGTGCTCGGTGCGCCCTGCGTTTCATGGCGAGCGGTCGATCTCGCACAGTTGCGTGTATCACTCTGGGCCGACGACGCACCAATCCTTGACAAGCAGGGCGGAAATCCATTTGGAGATCCCCTGCTCGCCGTCGCCTTGCTTGCCAATCACCTGGCGCAGCGCGGGAAGACTATCGCCCCGGGGACTTTCGTGCTTGCCGGGTCGCATACCGGCGTCCATCGTGCGCAGCCTGGAGAACGGCTGCGATGTGTTTTCGAAGGGATCGGCGAAGTGGCGCTCAGTCTTCGCGAAACCTTGCCTTCCAAGTCCAAGGAACATAGTGATGCTTGCAGGTGAAGGGGCAGTGGCCATTTGGAACGACATTGCCGAGGCAGGGCGAGCGGAGTTTTACGCCTGGCATCTGCACGAGCACATGCCTGAGCGTGTCGGCATACCTGGCTTTGTTCGCGGGCGTCGCTATCGTGCAGCGGATGCAGACACCCAGCCGGAGTTCTTCACGCTTTATGAAACACTGACATTCCAGGTGATCCAGGGTAACGATTACCTGGCTCGCCTGAACGATCCCACGCAATGGACGCGCGCAACCACCTCACACTTTGAGGCAACCACTCGATCACTCACCCGTGTAATGGCCAGCCATGGCGTGGGCTCGGGTGGAGCATTGCTGACCGTGCGTTTCGACATTCCTGAAAGCAGTGTGATCGATGGGGTCCCACGCCTGACCTCAGCGCTTGAGGCGCTTGCGAGGATGCCGCGTATCTGCGGCGCGCATCTGCTGGGCGCCGATGCTGGTACCTCGGGGCAATCCACGGCAGAGAGCAAGGGGCGTAAGGATCTGCTGACTCCAGCTCGCTGGGTCGTGTTGCTGGAGGGATGCGATATCGGTGCCTTTGAAGCGGCCTTGACGCTGCTCCAAACGACCGTCGACCTGCAGAGCCCGGTGATGGGACGCTACCTGCACGAATACACGCGACTGAAGACTGCGTGGCAAGCAGGATGAAACTGCAGACGCCAGCGTTGCTTGCTGCAAGCTGGGCGACTAACTCCACTTGAGCATTCATCTCGCGCAGCGCTGGGTCACCTACTCGGCGTTCGCGATCGAACGCGCCGGCCCTGCGCGCGCGCTGGCGGTGACCTTCGTGATCCCGCTGGCGGCCACGAGTTACGGCGTCCTCTTCCTGTCCGAGGCACTGACCGCGTGGATGGTCGGCTGCGGCGCTGTGATCCTGCTGGGTACCGCTCTGGCCACCGGGCTGATCGTGCTGCCAGGACGCGCAGGCGACGCGGCGCCACGCTGAGGCCAGGGCCGCCCCTGGCCTGAAGGAGCCATCGCAAGGCGGCGTTGTCCGACGCCCAAGCTCGAGCACCACTTCCAGAATCCGCCCTGACTTCATTGCCAGGAGGACGGATGCCATGCACGCTCGACTCGTCGCGACGCTGATGTGCCTGTGCGGCCCGGTGCTGTCCGCTCCTGCCGGCAGCGCGCCCAACACCCGGCAGGTGCCCGTACCACCAACCGCCCAGGCTGGCGCGGCGCGCGAGGCCCAGCGCCCCGCCGTGCAGCCACCCCGCGACCACGAGGACGCCAGGCGTCCCCCCGCGCCAGCGCCAGCCCCTGCGCAGGCCTCGCAACGCGAACGCGGTCTGATGCTGGCGGGCCTGGCGCTCATGATCGGCATCGCCCTGCGGCGCCTGGGTGCAGGCGGGCCATGAACGCCGGCGAGGCAACGCCTGCCCTGTCGGTGCGCGCGCGACGCGCCGTGACCTGGAGCGCCCTCACCACCACCGCCCGCTTCGTGCTGCAACTGGGCGCGCAGGTCACGCTGGCGCGGTTGCTCGGACCCGGGCCCTACGGCATCTACGGCATCGGCATCGCGGTGCTCACCTTTGCGACCTTCCTGGCCGGCACCGGCTTCAGCTACAGCCTCATGCTGCAGGCACAGGTCGGCACGGCCGACGTCCGTTTCGCCTTCACCTGGCAGCTGCTGGCCGGTGCGGCCTGCGCGCTGGCGATGGTGCTGCTGGCCCCGGTGATGGCTGGCTGGTTTCGCGAGCCGGGCGTAGCCAGCATGCTGCGGTGGCTGGCGCTGGCCTGCGTGCTCACCGCCGCCAGCGGCACGGCGCTGTGCCCGCTGCAACGCGAGCTCGACTTCCGCGCCCTGGGCCTGATCCAGCTGGCCGCCTACGCCATTGGCTACCTGGGCGCCGGCGTGCCGCTGGCGCTGGCGGGCTGGGGCGCGGACGCCCTGGCCCTGGCCTGCGTGGTCCAGGCCGCCGTGGTGCTGGCGGGCTGCTGGTGGCGCCGCCCGCATGCGGCCCGGCCGCTGCTGCGGCAACCCGCCAGCAGCATGGCGCTGGGTACGGGGCGCACGGTGTTCTTCACCAACCTCGTGAACTGGCTCCTGGGCAACCTGGACCGCCTGGTGATC
>JBEGVR010000112.1:0-4333 GCA_041178265.1 Pseudomonadota bacterium
CTCACCGACGACGAAAAGGCGCGCAACGACCAGTTCCTGCCTTGCTGCTCGCGCGCCACGTCGCCCCTGCTGGTGCTGGACCTTTAGCATCGCGAACCTTTCCCTCGAACACCGATAGACCTGACACGGAGACACAACCCCATGAACAAGATCCCCGCCCGCTACGACCACGTCGGCAGCTTCCTGCGCCCCAAGTACCTGCTCGAAGCCCGCGACCAGAAAGCCAGGGGAGCGATCACCGCCGACCAACTGCGTGCGGTCGAAGACAAGGCCATCACCGAGATCGTGAAGTTCCAGCAGGACCTGGGCCTGAAGTCCATCACCGACGGCGAGTTTCGCCGCACCTACTTCCACATCGACTTCCTGGAGCAGATGGGTGGCGTCAAGACCGACTTGCCGATGACGATCCGCAAGCCCGATGGCACCGAGGAACTCGCCCCGCCCGTGATCCGCGTGACCGACAAGGTGCGCCACGCCAAGGACATCCAGCTGGCCGACTTCCAGTACCTCAAGACCCAGGTCGGCGCGGGCTTCACGCCCAAGGTCACCATCCCCTCGCCCACCATGCTGCATTTCCGCGGCGGGCGCGCGGGCATCAGCCGCGAGGCCTACCCCGAGCTCGATCCCGTGTTCTACGACGATGTGGCCAAGGCCTACGGCGACGAGCTGCGCTCTCTGGCCGCCGCCGGCTGCACCTACGTGCAGATGGACGATACCAACCTGGCCTACCTGTGCGACGAGAAGATGCGCGAGGCGGCCCGTCAGCGCGGTGACGACCCCAACGAACTGCCGCACCGCTACGCCCAGTTCGTGAACAAGGTCGTGGCGCAAAAGCCTGCCGGCATGACCCTGGCCATGCACCTGTGCCGCGGCAACTTCAAGAGCACCCACGCGGCCGCCGGCAATTACGAGCCGGTGGCCGAGGCCCTGCTCAAGGAAATGGACATCGACGCCTACTTCCTGGAGTACGACGACGACCGCTCCGGCGACTTCCGCCCCCTGCGCTTCCTGCCCAAGGGCAAGACCGTGGTGCTGGGGCTGGTGACCACGAAGTTCGGCCAGCTCGAAAGCAAGGACGACCTCAAGCGCCGCATCGACGAAGCCGCCCGGTACGCGCCGATGGAGCAGCTGGCCCTGTCGCCGCAGTGCGGCTTCTCCAGCACGGTCCACGGCAACAACATCGCCGTCGAAGACCAGCGCACCAAACTGCGCCTGGTGATCGAGACCGCCCGCGAGGTCTGGGGCGAGGCCTGAGCTCAGTTCCCGAGGGGTGCTGGCGCCGGGACCACCTCCCAGTGCTGCACCGCCCGCCCGTGGGCGTCCACGCTCTCCAGGCGCACCTTGAAGCCCCACAGGCGCGCCACATGCTTGACCACCTCCTCGGCGCTGCCATCGAGCGGGCGGTCGTCCTGGCGCTGGTGGCGCAGGGTGAGTGAACGGTCGCCGCGCAAGTTCACGTTCCAGACCTGGATCGAGGGCTCGCGAAAATTCAGGTCGTACTGGCGCGCCAGCGCCTCGCGCACACGCCGGTAACCGGCGGCGTCGTGGATCGCCGACACCTCCAGCTCGCTGCGCGAGGCGTCATCCACGATGGTGAACAGGCGCAGCTCGCGCATCAGGCGGGGCGAGAGGTACTGGCCGATGAAGCTCTCGTCCTTGAAATGCCGCATCGCATGATCGAGGGTCGAAAGCCAGTCTGAACCGGCGATGCCCGGGAACCACTCGCGGTCTTCGTCGGTGGGCGCCTCGCACAGGCGCCGCAGGTCCGTGAACATCGAAAACCCCAGCGCATAGGGATTGATGCCCGTGTAACGCGGGTCGGTCACGGGCGGCTGGAACACCACGTTGGTGTGCGCGGCCAGGCATTCGATCATGAAGCCATCGGCCAGGCGCCCCTGCTCGTACAGCGTGTTCAGCAGGGTGTAGTGCCAGAAGGTGGCCCAGCCCTCGTTCATCACCTGGGTCTGGCGCTGCGGATAGAAGTACTGCGCGATCTTGCGCACGATGCGCACCACTTCGCGCTGCCAGGGCTCCAGCAACGGCGCGTTCTTCTCGATGAAGTACAGCAGGTTCTCCTGGGGTTCTTCGGGAAAGCGCCGGGTCTCCTTGCGCGCCTGCCGTCCCGGCACCGGCGGCAGGGTGCGCCACAGGTCGTTGACCTGCCGCTGCAGGTAGGCCTCGCGCTCCTTGCGCCGCGCCTCTTCCTCGACCAGCGAGACCTTCTGCGGCCGACGGTAACGGTCCACGCCGTAGTTCATCAGGGCGTGGCAGGCATCGAGCACTTCCTCCACGGCGTCCACACCGTGGCGCTCCTCGCACTCGGTGATGTAGCCCTTGGCATACACCAGGTAGTCGACGATGGAACTCGCGTCCGTCCACATGCGAAACAGGTAGTTGCCCTTGAAGAAGGCGTTGTGCCCGAAGCAGGCATGCGCCATCACCAGGGCCTGCATCGGCAGGGTGTTCTCCTCCATCAGGTAGGCGATGCAGGGGTCGGAGTTGATGACGATCTCGTAGGCCAGGCCCATGTAGCCTCGGCGGTAGTGCTTCTCGCTGGCGATGAACTGCTTGCCGAAGGACCAGTGCCGGTAATTCACCGGCATGCCCACCGAGGCATAGGCATCGAGCATCTGCTCGGCGGAGATCATCTCCAGTTGCACCGGATAGGTGTCCAGGCCGAAGTCGCGGGCGGTCCGGGCAATGGCTTCGAAGTAGGTATCGATCAGGTCGAACGACCAGTCCGACCCACCCGGAAGTTGCGGGCCGCGGCCCGCCTGCAAGGATCCTGGCGGCATGGCGCTGCCAGGCACGACATCGATCATGCGAGGGCTCCGGGAGCGCTCCTGCGAAACAGGTCGCGAAACACCGGGAAGATCTGCGCCGGCGACACGATCTTCTGCATCGCGAAGTGGGAATGGCCCTCGCGCACACGGCTGTATTCCTCCCAGAGGTTCTGGTCCTCGTCGGCCACCTGCACGTAGGCGAAGTAACGCACCATCGGCAGCAGCCTGGACTGCAGCAGCTCGCGGCACTTCACCGAATCCTGCTGCCAGTTGTCCCCATCGGAGGCCTGCGCACCATAGATGTTCCAGGCCTGGCCGGCATAGCGGTCCCGGATGATCTGGTGCATCAGGGTGAGCGCGCTGGACACCACGGTGCCACCGCTCTCGGTGGCGTGGAAGAACTCCTCCTCCGCGACCTCCTCCGCCTGGGTGTGGTGGCGGATGAAGACCACGTCGGTCTGCTGGTAGTGCCGTGACAGAAACAGGTACAGCAGGATGAAGAAGCGCTTGGCCAGGTCCTTGCGCGCCTCGTCCATCGAGCCCGAGACGTCCATCAGGCAGAACATCACGGCCTTGCTGCTCGGGACGGGTTCGCGCACGCGGTGGCGATAGCGCAGGTCGAAGGGATCCAGGAAGGGGATGCGTGCCACACGCCGGCGCAGCGCGTCGACCTCGTCACGCAACCGGGCCACCTCGCCCACCGGCGTCTGCGGCCGGCCTTCGAGCCAGGCCAGATGGTCCTGCGCCATCTGCAGGCGCCGCCGCGCCGCGGCGCCCATCGCGATGCGCCGCCCCAAGGCCACGCGCATGGAACGCACCACATGCAGATTGGTCGGATTGCCCTCCGAGACGAAGCCGGCGCGCCGGGACTTCCACTGCGGCGCATCGGCCAGGAGTTGCGTGCGTACCAGCCGGGGCAGTTCCAGGTCGTCGAAGAAGTAGTTCATGAACTCCTCCCGCGTGATGCGGAAGGTGAAGTCGTCCTCGCCGCTGCCGTCGGGGGAAGCCTCGCCCTGCCCCGCCCCACCCGCGCCGCCCGAGGGCCGGGCGATGCGGTCGCCCCGCACGTACTCCTGGTTGCCCGGGTGCACGATCTCGCGCGTGCCGCCTGGCCCGTGCTGGAACACTGGCTCGGACACATCGCGCCGGGGCAGCGTGATGTCGGCCCCCTCCTGGATGTTGTGCAGGCTGCGATCGCCCACTGCCTTGCGCACCGCGTCGCGGATCTGCTGGCGGTAGCGGCGCAGGAAACGCTCGCGGTTGCCGACCGACTTGTTCTTGCCCGCCAGCCTTCGGTCGATGATGGAATGCAGGAGGTTTCCAACAGGTCGGGAGTCGGTCAATTCAGTCTCCTCGCCAGTGTTCCTAGCCAGTGCCAGCGCGGATCCGGCTTCGCTGGTCCGCTGCTGGCGCCCCTTGAGGGGCAGCGCCGAAGGCGCTTCGGGGTGGTCCACATCACGAACTTTTGCGGACTCGGAGGTACCACTCACACAAGAGGCGCACCTGCCGGTGCGTATAGCCCTTCTCGACCATCCGGTTGACGAAATCCT
>JBEGVR010000113.1:0-15106 GCA_041178265.1 Pseudomonadota bacterium
GCATGGGCGCCATCCTCAGGATGCGGCGGCCCTCGCCATAGCGCTTCCTCGTGTACTTGAAGTACGCGACCTGCGCCATCACCGACAGCGCCTCCACCACGAAGATGCCGCCCATGATGGCCAGCACGATTTCCTGGCGCACGATGACGGCGATGGTGCCCAGCGCGCCGCCCAGGGCCAGTGCGCCCACGTCGCCCATGAAGACCTGCGCCGGGTAGGCGTTGAACCAGAGGAAGGCCAGGCCTGCACCGGCCATCGCGGCGCAGAAGATCAGGAGTTCGCCCGAGCCGGGAATGTGGGGGAACAGCAGGTACTTCGAGTACACCGCGCTGCCGGTGACGTAGGCGAAGACGCCCAGCGCCGAGCCCACCATCACCACCGGCATGATGGCCAGGCCGTCCAGGCCGTCGGTGAGGTTGACGGCGTTGCTGGCGCCGACGATGACCAGGTAGGTCATGATCACGAAGCCGAAAACGCCCAGCGGATAGGACACTTCCTTGAAGAACGGCACCATCAGGCCCGCCTTGGGCGGCAGGTTCACGTCGAAGCCCGAGGTGACCCAGGTGTAGAACAGTTGCACCACCTTCAGGTTCGAACTCTCGGAGATGCTGAAAACGAGGTACAGCGCCGCGACCAGGCCGATCACGGACTGCCAGAAGTACTTTTCGCGCGAGGGCATGCCCTCGGGGTCCTTGTTCACGACCTTGCGCCAGTCGTCGGCCCAGCCGATCATCCCGAAGCCCAGGGTGACGATCAGGACGATCCACACGAAGCGGTTGGACAGGTCGAACCACAGCAGCGTGGAGGTGGCGATGGACAGCAGCACCAGCACGCCACCCATGGTGGGCGTTCCGGTCTTGGACAGGTGGGTTTCCATGCCGTAACCGCGCACCGGCTGGCCGATCTTGAGTGCGGTCAGGCGCCGGATCACCCAGGGGCCGGCGATCAGGCCGATCAGGAGCGCGGTCATGGCCGCCATCACCGCGCGGAAGGTGAGGTACTGGAAGACGCGCAGGAAGCCGAACTCCGGCGACAGCGATTGGAGCCAGATGGCCAGACTCAGAAGCATCAGGCGCCCCCCCCGTTGTTGTTGGCTGCGTGCGCGGTGATGGCGTCGACCACCCGCTCCATCTTCATGAACCGCGACCCCTTGACCAGCACGCTGGCCACGGACGGCAGGCAGCCAACGACCGCTTGCTGCAGGCCGTCGATGCCCTGGAAATGCAGGCCGCCCATGGCCCGCGACTGCTCGCCCAGCGTGAGCAGAAGCCCGATGCCGCGCGCGCGGGCGTAGTCGCCCACCTCGGCGTGAAACTGCGGCCCTTGGTCGCCGACCTCGCCCATGTCGCCCAGCACCAGCAGCTGCGGGCCAGGCAGTTCGGCCAGCACGTCGATCGCGGCACGCACGGAGTCGGGGTTGGCGTTGTAGGTGTCGTCGACCACGGTGAGGGTGCGCGTGCCCAGGGTCACGGCCAGCGCGTGTGAGCGGCCCTTGACCGGCTCGAAGTCCTCAAGCCCCTGTGCGATGGCGGCCAGGGGCGTGCCCACGGCCAGCGCGCAGGCGGCCGCAGCCAGGGCGTTGGCCACGTTGTGGCGCCCAGCCACCGGCAGGCTGAACGCGAGCGCTCCGGCGGGCGTGCGCGCACGCACCTGCCAGCGGCCTTGCTGCCACTGCGCGTCGTCCAGGGCCACGTCGGCGTCGGCGGCGCCGAAGGTCATGCAGCGTTGCGCGCCAGCCAGTTCGTGCCACAGGGGGGTGTGGGCGTCGCCAGCGGGAAAGACCGCCGTACCGCCCGAGACCAGGTGCTGGAACACCGAGCCGTTCTCCCGCGCCACCGCCTCGACAGTGGCCATGAATTCCTGGTGTTCACGCTGCGCGTTGTTCACGAGGGCCACCGTGGGCGCGGCGATACGGGCCAGGTAGTCGATCTCGCCCGGATGGTTCATGCCCAACTCGAGGACACCCACGCGGTGCTGTGGCGCCAGGCGCAGCAGCGTGAGCGGCAGGCCGATGTCGTTGTTGAAGTTGCCCTGTGTGGCCAGGGTCGCCTCGCCCTGCCAGGCGCGCAGGATGCTGGCCACCATCTGGGTGACGGTGGTCTTGCCGTTGCTGCCGGTCACGGCAATCAGCGGGATGCCGAAGCCCTTGCGCCAGCCCTGCGCCAGCTGGCCCAGGGCGATGCGGGTGTCGTCCACCTCCAGGCCGCTGGCTCCGGCCGGAATGCGGCCACGGTGCGCGACCACCGCTGCGGCACCACGCGCCAGGGCGTCGGCGATGAGGTCGTTGCCGTCGAAGCGCTCGCCGCGCAGGGCTACGAACAGGTCCCCAGGCTGCAGGGTGCGGGTGTCGGTGTGGACGCGCGCGATGGCGGCGGCACCGCTGCCGGTGCGCCGCGCGCCCGGGATCCAGCCCGCAGCCTGGTCCAGCGTGAAGAGGAAGGTCGTGGACCCGTTCACCGCAAAGCGCTGTGCGGCGTTCATGCGGCGACCCTCTTGTCCAGGGCGGCGCGCGCATGCACCCGGTCATCGAAACGCGTGCGCACGCCATCGATCTCCTGATGGTCTTCATGGCCCTTGCCCGCCAGCAGGATGACGTCGGCCGGCGCGGCGGCCCGCACGGTGGCCTCGATGGCGCGGGCGCGGTCCGCCTCGACCTGCACTGCGTCGCGGCGCGACAGCCCCAGCAGGATCTGGCTGATGATGTTCTGCGGCTTCTCGCTGCGCGGGTTGTCGCTGGTGACGACCACCTGGTCGGCATGCTTCTCGGCGATGGCCGCCATCAGCGGGCGCTTGGTGGCGTCGCGGTCGCCGCCGCAACCGAAGACGCACCACAGGCGCCCCCCCCGCTGCTGCGCCAGGGGCCGCAGCGCGGTGAGGGCCTGGTCCAGGGCGTCGGGCGTGTGCGCGTAATCGACCGCCACCAGCGGGTGGCCTGCGCGATGCAGGCGCTCCATGCGGCCAGGCACCGGGGCCAGGCCACCGCAGGCACGTACGGCCTCGGACAATGGCACGCCCAGGGCACGCATCGCGCTGATCACACCCAGCAGGTTGTGCACGTTGTAATGGCCTATCAGGCCAGTCTGCAGCGCCTCGCGCTGCGTGCCCTCGGCCACCGTGAAGCGCAGGCCCGCCTCGTCATGGCGGATATCCAGCGCGCGCAGGCGGGCGTCGTCGCGGTGGCAGGACAGCGTCCACAGGTCCAGGCCCTGACCGGCCAGCGACTGCGCCAGGCCTTCGCCCTTTTCGTCGTCGACGTTCAGCACCGCGGCGCGCAGGCCGGGCCAGGCGAACAGGGCCGCCTTGGCCGCCCAGTAGGCGTCCATGGTGCCGTGGTAGTCCAGGTGGTCCTGGCTGAAATTAGTGAAGACGGCCACCGCGATGCGCGTGCCGTCCAGGCGCCGCTGGACGATGCCGATGGACGAAGCCTCGATGGCGCAAGCCGACAGGCCCTCGTCGGCGAAGCGGCGCAGCTGGGCTTGCAGCAGCACCGGGTCGGGCGTGGTCAGGCCGGTGTACGCCACCTGCGGCGGACGCCCGATGCCCAGGGTGCCGATGACGCCGCAGCCGTCTGCGCGCGCGGCGGACAGCGCCTGCGCCAGCCACCAGGCGGTGGAGGTCTTGCCGTTGGTGCCGGTCACGGCCAGCACGTCGATGCGCTCGGAGGGCTGTTCGTAGTAGGCGGCGGCGATGGGGCCGGTGGCGGCCTTCAGGCCGGGGTAGGCAGCCAGGTTCGCCTCGGCGCTGGCGCCGAAGTCGAAGGCGTCCACGCCCTCGGCCTCGACCAGGCAGGCCGCGGCGCCACCGGCCAGCGCCGCGCCGACATGACGGCGGCCGTCGGTGGCGGCGCCGGGCCAGGCGATGAAGCCGTCGCCCGTACCCACCTTGCGACTGTCGCAATGCAATTGCCCGCGCACCCGTCCGGTGAGCCAGCGGGCGGCTTCGTGGGGCGTGCGCAGGGTCTGCATCAGAACGACTCCTCCACGGCCACCACGACCTGGGGCTTGACGGTCATGTCCGGTTGCAGGCCCATGATGCGCAGGGTCTGTTGGACCGTTGCACTGAACACCGGCGCGGCGACCTCGCCGCCGTAGTAACTGTTGCCGCGCGGTTCGTCGATCATCACCGCCACGACAATGCGCGGCTTCTCGATCGGCGCCAGGCCGACGAAAAAGCCCCGGTACTTGCCCTCGACATAGCCCTTGCCTTCCGTCTTGCGCGCAGTGCCGGTCTTGCCGCCCACCGAGTAGCCAACGGTCTGCGCCTTGGGCGCGGTGCCGCCGGCGCTGGTGGCCAGGTGCAGCATGTGGCGCACCTGCGCCGCATGGGTCTTGTCGAAGACGCGCACGCCTGCCGCAGGACGCTCGGACTTGAGCAGCGTGACCGGTACCAGCTCGCCATCGCGCGCGAAGACGCTGTACGCGCGCGCCAGCTGGAACAGGCTGCCGGAGAAGCCGTAGCCGTAGCTCATGGTGGCCTGGCCGATCGGGCGCCAGCTCTTGTAGGCCGGCAGACGGCCGCTGACCACACCGGGGAAAGGCAGCTGCGGACGCTGGCCGAAGCCGACGCTGGAATACATCTCCCACATCTGGCGCGGCTCGAGCTGCATGGCCATCTTGACGGTGCCCACGTTGCTCGATTTCTGGATCACCTCGTTGACGGTAAGCACGCCATGCGGGCTGGAGTCGCTGATCGGCATACCAGAGACATAAACGCGCCCAGGGGCGGTCTGGATCTGCGTGTCGGGGCGCACCAGCCCTCGCTCCAGGGCCAGCGCAGCGACGAAGGGCTTGACGGTGGACCCGGGCTCGAACATGTCAACCAGGGCGCGATTGCGCATCTGATCGACCGACACGTTGGCCCGCCGGGAGGGCGAGTAGCTCGGGTAGTTGGCCAGGGCCAGCACCTCGCCGCTTTGCACGTCCAGCACCACGATGCTGCCGGCCTTGGCCTTGTGCTCGATCACGGCGTCGCGCAGCTTCTGGTAGGCGAAGAACTGCACCTTGCTGTCGATGGACAGCTGCAGGTCCTGGCCGTCCAGGGGCGGTACCTGTTCGCGCACGTCCTCGACGATGTTGCCCAGGCGGTCCTTGATCACGCGGCGCGAGCCGGAGCGGCCCGCCAGGTCCTTGTCAAAGGCCTTTTCGATACCCTCCAGGCCCTGGCCATGGCCCTGGTCGTCGATGCCGGTGAAGCCCACCACGTGGGCTGCCGCCTCGCCCTCAGGGTACTGGCGCTTGTATTCCTTGCGAATCAGCACGCCCTTGATGCCCAGTGCCGCCACCTTGTCGGCGACGGCGTCGTCGACCTGGCGCCGCAGCCACATGGGCTTGCTGCCATCGCCCTGGAATTGCAGCTTTTTCTCGAGTTCGGGCAGCGGCATCTCGAGCAGGGCAGCCAACTGGGTGAGGCGCGGCTTGTCACGCTCGATGCTGTCGGGGATGGCGGTGATGCTGGGGGCCGGCACGCTGGTGGCCAGCAGCAGGCCGTTGCGATCCAGGATGCGCCCACGCGTGGCGGGCAGCTCGAGGGTGCGGGCAAAGCGCACCTCGCCCTGGCGCTGGAAGAAGGCATTGCCGAACACCTGCACCCAGGCCGCACGCCCCGCCAGGCCGATGAAGGCCAGCGCGATCACGGCCACCACCATCTTGCTGCGCCAGACCGGGGTCTTGCTCGCGAGCAGCGGGCTGGAGGCGTACAGGACGCTGCGGGTCATCGGCTGCCCGCCTCCGGGGGCGCAGTGGCTGCGGCAGGCGCGCTCAGGGCCGGGGCGCCGCCCTGGGTGACGTACTGCGTGATACCCGGCGTGGGCGCGCGCATCTGCAGCTGGTTCTTGGTGATCTGCTCCACCCGCAGCGGCGTGGACTGGCCGCGGCGCTCGGCCAGCAGGCGTTCCATTTCGGACTCGTGCGCGCGCGCCTCGGCCTGCGCCTTTTCGATCTCGGCGTACAGGCGGCGCGAGTCGTATTGCACGCGCACCAGGTACAGGGCGCTGGCGATGACGGCGAGCGTGAGCAGGATGTTCAGGCGAATCACGCCAACCCCCTCCGGGCCGCTTCGGGGGGCAGCGCCATGCGCGCAGTGACAAGCGTGGGGATCCGCATCTCAGTGCACCGTCCTTTGCGCCACCCGCATGATGGCGCTGCGCGCACGCGGGTTGGCCGCAACCTCCTGGGCCGAAGGCTTCACGCGCTCGAGTGCCGCGAGCTTCAGGGGCGCGCCCACGGCGAAGGGCGCGCGGCGATCCACCACCTCGCGCGCATGCCGGGCGATGAACTGCTTGACGATGCGGTCTTCCAGCGAGTGAAAGCTGATCACGACCAGGCGTCCAAGAGGCTCGAGTAGATCCAAGCTGCCCTCTAGCGCCTGCTCGAGCTCTTCAAGCTCGGCGTTGACGAAAATCCGAAGAGCCTGAAATGTGCGCGTTGCAGGGTTCTGGCCCGACTCGCGGGTTTTGACCGCGCCAGCCACGAGTTCGGCCAGTTCGGAGGTGGTTGCAAGAGGGCCCCGTTCCTGTCGGCGAGCCACAATCGCCTTTGCAACCGGAACAGCAAACCGTTCTTCGCCATAGTCACGAATCACCTTCGCGATCTGGCCGACTTCGGCCGTTGCCAGCCACTGGGCCGCACTCTGGCCGCGCGTGGTGTCCATGCGCATGTCCAGCGGGCCGTCGTGGCGAAATGAAAAACCCCTCTCGGGGTTGTCGATCTGGGGGGAGCTCACACCGAGGTCCATCAGCACGCCGCTGACCGACCCCGCGGGCAGGTCGCCGATGTGGCGAAAGCCCGCGTGGCGGACCGACAGGCGTGCATCCTGGATGCGCTCGGCCTCGGCGATCGCCTCGGGGTCCTTGTCGAAAGCCACCAGCCGCCCCTGGGGCGACAGCTGCGAGAGGATCCGGCGTGAGTGGCCGCCGCGCCCGAAGGTCGCATCCACGTAGAGTCCATCCGGCCTGGTGACGAGCGCTGCAACCGCTTCTTTCAACAGGACGGTGGTGTGTGTCCATGCGTTGTCCACCGCCTTCGCCGTCAGAAAGAAAAGTCCTTGAACACGTCGGGCATCCCGCCAGCCATCGCCTCGGATTCCTTGGCCTGGTACGTGGCCTGGTCCCAGAGCTCGAAGTGGTTGCCCATGCCAAGCAGGACGGTCTCGCGATCGATGCCGGCCGCTGTGCGCAACTCGGGGGAGATCAGCACACGCCCGGTGCCATCGAGCTCCATGTCCATCGCGTTGCCCAGGAAGATCCGCTTCCACCACTGGGCGGACATGGGCAGGGCCGCGATGCGCTCGCGGAACTTCTCCCACTCGGGACGGGGAAAGATCATCAGGCACCCGTGCGGGTGCTTGGTCACCGTGACCTGGTTGCCGGCGGTGGCGGCCAGCACGTCGCGATGCCGGGTGGGCACGGAGAGCCTTCCCTTGGCATCGAGACTGACAGACGAGGCGCCTTGAAACACCGCTGGATTCCTGCTGGATGGATGAACCGGTATCGCGGGAGCCAATGCCAGGGCGCCGGCATTTTTTCCCACGAAATTGCACTTCCTCCCACTGTATCAGGAAAACTCAGGTACGCAAGCGGAGCCTTAGGGGAAATTTTCAATGAAATCAAGGACTTAGAGCGGTTTCCGCGACTATTTCCGCACTGAAAATCGTTCAAAATGAAGCACTTAGGAGCGGCTCTGAATGTGAATCCTCAAGCCCAGCCGCAGCTGGGGTGGGACGGGAATCAGAGGATGTAGCGCGACAGGTCTTCATCCTGGCTCAATTCCTTGAGCCGGGCGTCGACGTAGACGTCATCGATGGTGAGGGTCTGCCCGCCCAGGCGGGTGGCGTCGAAGCTGATGTCGTCCAGCAGGCGCTCCATCACCGTGGACAGGCGACGCGCGCCAATGTTCTCGGTGCGCTCGTTCACCTCGTAGGCGATGGCCGCCAGGCGGGTGATGCCCCCGGGCGTGAAGTCCAGGGTGACGCCTTCGGTGGCGAGCAGCGCCTGGTACTGGGTGACCAGGCAGGCGTGCGTCTGCGTGAGGATGGCCTCGAAGTCCTGCACCGACAGCGACTTGAGTTCCACGCGTATCGGCAGCCGCCCCTGCAGCTCGGGGATCAGGTCACTGGGCTTGGCCAGGTGAAAGGCGCCGCTGGCGATGAACAGGATGTGGTCGGTGCGCACCGGTCCGTACTTGGTGGACACGGTGGTGCCCTCCACCAGAGGCAGCAGGTCACGCTGCACACCCTGACGCGAGACCTCGGCGGTGCCGCTGCCTTCGCTGCGCGAACAGACCTTGTCGATCTCGTCGATGAAGACGATGCCGTTCTGCTCGGCGTTATGGATCGCCTGGGCCTTGATCTCGTCGTCGTTCACCAGCTTGGCGGCCTCTTCGTCGATCAGCAGCTGCATGGCTTCGCAGATCTTGAGCTTGCGCGTCTTGCGCTTGCCGCCGCCGAACTGGCTGAAGACGCCGCGCAGTTGTTCGGCCATTTCCTCCATGCCGGAGGGGCCCATGATCTCCAGCGGCGGGCGGTTGTCGGCCAGGTCGATCTCGATGTCCTTGTCGCCCAGTTGCCCCTCACGCAGCTTCTTGCGAAAGACCTGGCGGGTGGGGTTGTCCTCGGCGCCCTGCGTGCCGGGCAGCAGCACCTCGAGGATGCGGTCCTCGGCGTGGTCCTCGGCGCGGGTGCGTACCTTGCGCATCTCGGCCACGCGCGTCTGCTTGACGGCGATCTCGGCCAGGTCACGCACGATCGAATCAACGTCCTTGCCCACATACCCCACCTCGGTGAACTTGGTGGCCTCGACCTTGATGAAGGGCGCGTCGGCCAGGCGGGCCAGGCGGCGGGCGATCTCGGTCTTGCCCACGCCGGTGGGGCCGATCATCAGGATGTTCTTGGGTGTGATCTCGTGGCGCAGCTTCTCGTCGACCTGCTGGCGGCGCCAGCGGTTGCGAAGGGCGATGGCGACGGCGCGCTTGGCCTCGTGCTGGCCCACGATGTGGCGGTCAAGCTCCGAGACGATTTCCTGGGGGGTCATGCTGGACATGGGACTGCTGATGCCTTCTTAACCCAGGGTCTCGAGGGTGTGGTTCATGTTGGTGTAGATGCACAACTCGCCGGCGATTTCCAGCGACTTCTTCACGATGTCGCGCGCACCCAGGTCAGTGTTGTCAAGCAGCGCCTTGGCCGCGGCCTGCGCATAGGCGCCGCCTGAGCCGATGGCGATGATGCCGTGCTCGGGTTCGAGCACGTCGCCGTTGCCGGTGATGATCAGGGACGCCTCGCGGTCTGCGACCGCCAGCATGGCCTCCAGGCGGCGCAGGACACGGTCGGTGCGCCAGTCCTTGGTCAGTTCGATGGCCGATCGCACCAGGTGGCCCTGGTGCTTTTCAAGCTTGGCCTCGAAGCGCTCGAAGAGGGTGAAGGCATCAGCAGTGGCACCGGCGAAGCCGGCGATCACCTTGTCGTGATAGAGCTTGCGCACCTTGCGCGCCGAGCCTTTGACGACAACGTTGCCCAGGGTGACCTGGCCGTCGCCGCCGATGGCGACCTGCCAACTGCCGTCAGGGGCGCGCCGGCGCACGCTGACGATGGTGGTTCCGTGAAATTGTTCCATCGGGTTCCTGTGGAGAGGTAAGGGTTGCGGGCAAGCGCCGAGCGTGCCCGCCTCAGTCGCGGCGCAGGGTGATGCGCGCCTGGGCAGCCAGCCCCAGCGCCCCCAGCAGGGCCGCCACCAGCCGGTGGACGCCAGCCAGGTGGACGGCACGCCCCTCGCGCTGGCGAGCAGCCACCCAATTGGCCAGCGCACCAGCCCCCTCGAAGTCCAGCCGCAGCAAACGGTCGCAAGCGACCACCTGCAACTCGGCGCCCTGCGGGCGGGCGTCCAGGCGCGCGAGGCAGGCGGCGACCGTATCTCCCAGCAAGGTTCCGGCCAGTTCGCCGGCGCAGGGCGTCGCCAGGGTGCTGGCCGCGAACTCGCTGGGATCGGCCATGCCGCCGACACCCAGCACCGACACCCGGGGCTCGAGGGCCTGCACGGGCTGGCGCGGCCCGCCCGCGCCGCCTGACCCCAGCAGCCGCAGCTCGCAAAGGGGCGGGGCCCAGGAGGGGGGCGACACCTCGTAGGTGACGCAGTAGTCCAGCGCCACGAGTTCGAACTCCTGGGGGCGGCGCGTCGCGCGCAGCCAGTCCAGCCGCAGCGCCCACCAGGCCGGATCCACGCCACGGTCTCCGCAGGCGGTGCGCGCGTCCAGGATCCGCTCCAGGGCCTCGACGCCCGCCAGCCTCAGGCGCACCGGCTGGCGGGCCCAGTGCGCCACGAGCTGCGCCAGCGGCGCGACGGCGTCCGGCTCGAGCCGGGACACGGCGCCCCAGGACAGGCTCCAGGGTTGGGGCTGGCGCGACAACGCCGCCTGTAGCGACGCCACGCCTGCGGCGTCCAGGACCGCCGGGCAGGTCCAGTCGAACGCCGGCTCGTTGACGACGGACAGCGGGAACACGCGGCTGGCCCCGAAGGCCTGCGGGGGCAGGAGATCATCCGGGCCGCGCCACTGCGGCGGCGAGCGCTGGAAGCGCCGCGCGAAATCGGCGCCGAGGTCGTCGTGGTGCTGGGGTTGGCCGCTCGCCCAATACAGGTCGAACAGGAACAGCCAGGTCTGCACATCCCCGGCACGGGGATGGTCCGGCTCCAGCATGGCGCGCAGGGCGGCCTCGGCACCGGCCGTGTCACCACTGGCAAAACGCAGCGCAGCCTCTTCGAAGGCGGGGTCGTGGACGAAGTCCTCGCCAGCCCCCGCGCCCGCCAGCGGCAGGCGCACCGCAGCCGGACGACGCGTGGTCTGTCGGGCCTTGACCGGGCGCCACTGGCTGGACATCTGCGCTTCGATTTCGTCGATCTTGCGCAGGGTGGTGGCGCGCTCATCGCGGCTGTGCGGAATCGAGCTGTGAAACGCCGGGGGCTGCATTGCGCCAGCTCCGGCATTCTGGCCAAGCAGTTTGCGCAGCATGCCGAACTCGCGCTGGCGCAGGGCCTCGTTGTGGCGCTTGCGGTCGATCATGAGCTGCAGGGACTCGCGCGAGTACCCGAGCCCGTCGCCGGGACCGGTGGCCTGCGGGCGCAGCCCTTGCGCGCCTGGATGTGCAAAGCGCTGCCAGATGCCGCTCCACCATCCAGCCCCCGGCCGGGTGGACGGGCCCTCGGGATCGCCACCGGACATGGGCATGAGGCGCCTGGTGCAGGGGCGTGGGCGGTCGGGCGCGGCGGGGGGCCTCAGTCGCCGAACATCTTCTGTTTGAGCTCGCGGCGCTGCTGCGCCTCGAGAGACAGGGTGGCGGTGGGACGGGCCAGCAGTCGGCCCACGCCGATCGGCTCGCCGGTTTCGTCGCAGTAGCCGTAGTCGCCAGCGTCGATGCGGGCGATGGACTGCTCGATCTTTTTCAGCAGCTTGCGCTCGCGGTCTCGGGTGCGCAGCTCGAGGGCGTGTTCTTCCTCAATGGTGGCGCGGTCGGCCGGATCGGGCACGATCACGGTGTCCTCGCGCAGGTGCTCGGTGGTTTCGCCGGCGCTATTGAGGATGTCCTGCTTCAACTGCAAAAGCTTCAGGCGGAAGAACGCCATCTGCTTGTCTTTCATGTACTCGCCATCGGGCATGGCCATGACTTCGGCGTCGGTCAGCTGGTCGGCCTGCTTGGTCTTCCAGTTGTTGGCGAGCTTGGGGTCTTTCTTGACTGGGAGGCTGGGAGGGGGTGTGAGCACGGGAGGGGTGGGGGTCTGGATGTAGCTGGCCTTGGCGGCGGTCGAGGCCACCGACTGGGCCATGGACGGCACCGTGATCTGGGCCAACCGGGCAGAGGGCCGGGTGGCGCGAGGCGGCGTCGAGCCGGGTACTGCGGCCGCAGGGGCGGCAGCTACAAGGGTGGAGGACGCGGCAGGCGCCGGGCGTGCAGCCGACTTCTTTGAGGCAGGCACGGCGGATGCCTTCGGGGCAGCCTTCGCAGACTGTGGCGCCGCAGACTTTCTGGCGGCGGGTAATGCTTTGGCGGCTGGCTTTACCGCAGGCTTGGCGGCCGGTTTGGCCGCTGCCTTCCTGGATGCGGCTGCAGGCGCCTTGACGTGCTTGGCCAGCGCCTTGGCCGCGGGTTTCACGCTTTTGGCCGCAGACTTGGCCACGGGTTTTGCCACCGCCTTGGCGACAGGTTTTTGGGTGACGGTTTTTTTGGCGACAGGTTTGGCGGCGGATTTTGCAGCGGGTCGGGTGGAGGACTTCGCCGGGGCCTTGGGAGCGGGTTTGGCTTTCACAGCCGGTTTGGCCTTTGCGATGGGTTTGGCCTTTGCGGCGGGTTTGGCCTTTGCGGCGGGTTTGGCCTTGGCAGCGGCCTTGACAGGCCGGGCCTTGGCGACGGGCTTCTTCTTTTGCGCCTTTGCGGCGGCCTTGGGTTGCGGCTTCACTTCCTGCCTCCTCGCGGCTGCGGCCCCGACGGGACGCTGCTCGCCGCCCTCGGGCCTTCGTTTGTTGTCTGTGGGCGCTCTGCCGACATCAGCCCGGTTTATACCCTGACTGGCGGACGAGTCGAAACCCGCCCGCTCCGGCTCCGAGGGGAATCCCACCAGGTGCAAGAAAGAGGCAAGCATCGGTAGCCCTTCGCTGTTTTTCAAGATATGCGCAATCCGGTCTGAAACCCGGCCGAAACCTCAGGTCAGTCCAGGCACTGCTGCAGACCCTGCAGCAGGATGTCACGCGGCAAATCGATGCCGATGAAAACCATCTTGCTGATTCGCGGCTCGTCGTCCGCCCATTTGGGCCCCAGGTCGCTCCCCATCAACTGGTGCACGCCCTGGAAGATCACTTTGCGCTCGGTTCCTTTCATGTTCAGGACGCCCTTGTACCGCAGCATCCGGGGGCCGTAGATGTTGACGATGGCGCCCAGGAAGTCCTCGAGCTTGGCCGGGTCGAAGGGGCGGTCCGACTTGAAGGCAAAGCTCTTGACGTCGTCGTCGTGGTGATGGTGGTGGCCATGGCCCTCGTGGGCGTGTGACGGGTGGTCGCAGTGCTCGCCGTGGTCGTGGTCATGATCGTGGTGGGCATGACCGTCGGCCGCCAGGAACTCCGGGTCGATCTCGAGCTTGGCGTTGAGGTTGAATCCATGCAGGTCCAGCACGCTGGACAACGGCACCTCGCCGAAATGCACCGTCTGCTGCGGCGCGCGCGGGTTCATGTGCTTGAGGCGGTGGATCAGGGCGTCGAGTTCGTCCTTGGCCACCAGGTCGGATTTGCTGATGAAGATCCGGTCGGCGAAGCCCACCTGGCGGCGCGCCTCCTGGCGGTCATTGAGTTGCTGCGCCGCGTGCTTGGCATCGACCAGGGTCAGCACGGAGTCGAGCAGGTAGGCTTCGGCGATCTCGTCGTCCATGAAGAAGGTCTGGGCCACCGGGCCAGGGTCGGCCAGGCCGGTGGTTTCAATGACCACGCGGTCGAAGTCCAGTACGCCCTTGCGCTTCTTGGCCGCCAGCAGCTGCAGGGTGGCGCGCAGGTCTTCGCGGATGGTGCAGCAGATGCAGCCGTTGCTCATTTGCACGATCTGCTCGTTGGTGTCGGACACGAGGATGTCGCTGTCGATGTTCTCGGCGCCGAATTCGTTCTCGATCACGGCGATCTTCTGGCCGTGCGCCTCGCCCAGGACGCGTTTGAGGAGGGTGGTCTTTCCCGAGCCGAGAAAGCCGGTCAGGATGGTGGCGGGGATGAGGCTCATGGTCGAGGCTGAATTTCTGCGGTGCGGGAGTGTAAGGGGTATGCCCCGGGCGTGGTGTCGGTGCGGTCCTATGCACCTGGCTCGCGGGTCTGGATCACCAGGCCCTTGAGGTATTCGCCCTCGGGAAACATCAGGGTCATGGGGTGGTCGGGCGCGCCGCCCAGGCGCTCGACGATGTCGCCGTCCACGCCGGCGTCGACCGCGGCCGACGCCACGATCTTGTGGAACAGGTCGGCGGAAATGCCCCCCGAGCAGGAATAGGTGAAGAGCACGCCACCGGGCGCCAGCAGCTTCAGGGCCAGGCGGTTGATGTCCTTGTAGGCCCGTGCGGCGCGGTCGGCGTGGGCCACGGTGGGCGCGAGCTTGGGTGGATCGAGCACGATGGCATCGAAGAGGCGCTGCTCGGTGATGAAGCGGCGCAGGCTGGCGTTGACATCGGCGTCCAGGAAATCGGCGCGGGCCGCATCGAAGCCATTGAGGGCCACGTTGGCCCGGGCCCGCTCCAGCGCCGGGGCGGACGAATCGATGGAGGTGACGTGCGTGGCGCCCCCCGCCAGGGCCGCCACCGTGAAGCCTCCTGTGTAGCTGTAGGTGTTCAGGACACGCCGGAACCCCAGACGCCGCGCGTACGCGCTGAACTTGTGCCGGCTGTCACGCTGGTCCAGGTAGAAGCCGGTCTTGTGTCCGATGGCGATGTCCAGCGACAGGCGCCAGGCGTGTTCGTGGATCGTGAGTTCGACGGGACCGTCGCCGCGCAGCCAGCCCGCGGCGGGCGCCAGGCCCTCGAGCTGGCGGGCGCTGGTGTCGGAGCGCTCATAGAGGCGCGCCAGGCCGGTCTCGGCCAGCAGGGCGTCGGCCAGCACGTCTTTCCAGCGCTGCGCGCCCACCGCCAGGAACTGCGCCACCAGGGTGTCGCCATAGCGGTCCACGATCAGGCCAGGCAGGCCGTCGGATTCGCCGTGCACCAGGCGCAGGCCGTCGCTCTCGATGGCCATGCGCTGGCGGGCCCGCACGGCCTGGCGCACCCGCTGGCCGAGAAAGGCCGCGTCGATGCGCTGTGCCTCGTCGAAGCTCCAGCATCGGGCCCGGATGCGGGAGGCGGGACTGAAGGCCGCCCAGGCCAGGAAACGGCCCTCATGGGACTCGATGCGCACCGTTTCGCCGGCATCGCCGCCACCCTTGGCGATGGCGGATTCGAAGACCCAGGGGTGGCGTCGCAGCAGGGAGCGCTCCTTGCCCTCCCTCAGGCGAATGGTTTTCATTGCCCGATTGTCGCCCGGTCAGGGCCAGGCACCGGGGCTGCGGCTAGCGCAGGGGCGCCTCGTTGAGGACCATCTGGGTGCCGGTGCCCAGTTCGCCCTGGACGCGC
>JBEGVR010000114.1:0-4552 GCA_041178265.1 Pseudomonadota bacterium
CTGGCACCAGGCGCGTGAGCTTGTCCTGCGTGAGCACGAAGCCGCCCACGTGCTGGCTCAGATGGCGCGGAACGCCACACAGCTCGCGCGCCAGCTGCAGCCACAGGCGCAGGGGGTGAGCCAGCGTGTCCCCCGCGCCGCCGGGATCGACGCCCTCCATCGAGACCCCCGCCGCATTCGCCAGCCCCACCAGTCGCTCCTGCGCGATGTCCCGCTCGAAGCCGTGATGGTCCTTGGCGAAGGCATCGACCAGGCGCGCCTCGATGCCCAGCGCCTTGCCCACATCGCGCAGCGCCATGCGGGGTCGATAGCGCACCACGACCGCCGCGATCGCGGCGCGCTCACGCCCGTACTTGCGGTAGATGTACTGGATCACCTCCTCGCGGCGCTGGTGCTCGAAATCGACGTCGATGTCCGGCGCTTCGTGACGCTCCATGCTGATGAAGCGCTCGAACAGCATGCTCGATCGCTCGGGCGAGACCTCGGTGATGTGGAGGCAATAGCACACCAGCGAATTGGCCGACGAGCCCCGGCCCTGGCACAGGATGCCCTGGCTGCGCGCGTAGCGCACGATGTCTTCCACCGTGAGGAAGAACATCTCGTAGCGCTTGTCGCGGATCAGGCGCAGCTCCTTGGCGATCTGCGCGCGGTGCGCGGACGCCAGGCCCTGCGGGTAGCGGCGGCGCGCACCGCGCAGGGTCAGGCGCGTGAGGGCGCCGATCGGCGTCTGCCCGCGCGGCACCGACTCCAGCGGGTAGTTGTACTGGATGGACGCGAGCTCGAAGCGGCAACGTGCCGCCACGGCCAGCGTGGCCTCCAGCAGGTCGGGCGGATACACCTGCGCGAGGCGCGCGCGATAGCGCAGGTAGCGCTGCGCATTGGGAGACAAGGCAAAGCCGCAGTCTGCGACGGTGCGGCCCTCGCGCACGGCGGTCATGACGTCGTGCAGGCGCTGGCGCGAGCGCCGGTGCATCAGCACGCCACCCGCGGCCACCAGCGGCACTCCGCACTGCGCGCCAGCGTCACGCAGCAGGGCCAGCCACAGGTCGTCCCCCAGCTCGCCGTGCAAGGTCACTCCCAGCCAGAGCCGCGCCCCCAGGTGCGTCCGCGCTTGCGCGAGACCCTGGCACAGGGCGGCGAGGTCCAGGGCCTGCGGCGCATCGCGACGCGGCACCCACAGGCATTCGCAGCCCGCCAGCAGCGACCAGTCGCTGCGGGCCCAGTCCACCGCATACATCCCCTTGGGCGCCTGCCGGCGCGCGGCGGTGATGAACTCGCACAGGTCGCCCCAGCCGAAGGTGTTGCGGGCCAGGGCCACGAGGCGTCCTTCAGGGAGCGCGAACTCGCTGCCAAGCAGCAGGCGAAAGGGCCGCACGCGCCGGCCCGATTCCTCATGCTCCAGGCGCGCCGCCTCCTGCAGGTGCTCGCGCAGCCCCCCCTGCGCCTGCACCACGCCAGCGACCGAGCATTCATCGGTGAGGGCCAGCGCCTCGTAGCCCAGGTTGTAGGCGCGCCTGACCAGTTCGACCGGCGACGAGGCGCCGCGCTGGAAACTGAAATGGCTCAGGGCATGCAACTCGGCGTAGGCCGGCAGGGCCGCCCCGCCCTCGCCCGCCGCGTCCTGTGCGGACAGCACGGGCGGCGTGTCGTCTTCTGCGGGCTGTGGCGGCAGCGGGGGGCGCGCGGGCGCCTCAGGCATACAGGCCCTGCAGGTACCAGCGTACGGGTGTTGCGGGTTCGGGCCCGTGTTCGCAGTAGATCCACAGCAGGCCGGCGCGCTCGCTGCGTGCAATGCGGTAATCGCGCACCACCGTACCGCCCTCTTCCCACCAGCCGGTCTCGACACGCTGGCGGCGCGTGAGCAGACGCAGGGGTCCTTCGTACCAGGGGCGGTGGCCGCGCACTTGCAGGCGCAGGGGCTGGGGCAGCAGCCAGGGCGGATACAGGCCGTGGACCAGGGGCGCGGGCGGCGCGGATGCGATGCGTGCACGGCCCAGGCCTTGCAGGTGATGCACCGCAGGTTCCCAGCGCTGCATGCGTTCGGGCCGCCAGTCGGCCTGCGGCACGGGCACGCAGACCCGGTCGGTGCCCAGTCGCGCCGACAGGCGTTCAACGAGTTGGTGCAGGCGCTCGCCCTCGAGGGCGTCCTCGGGCAGGAAGCCGCGGGTCGCGTCGGCCCAGGGCTCGGTCTCCAGGGTGCGCAGTCGCAGGTGATTGGCCGGCGCCGCCAGCGTGGTGCGGGCCAGCTGCTCGCCGGTGAGCCGGCGCAGGTGGTCCATCGCCTGCACCGCCTGCGCGGTGCGCACGGTCAGGGCCTGCTGCGGGGGCAGGGCCACGCCGTCCAGGCGCCTGAGGTCCAGCGTCCATTGCAGCTCGAAGGCGCGCACGCCCTGGTGACGTGCGCGTAGCCACAGTTGCAGTTGCCCGAGCAGGTGCGAAGCCGCGTCCAGCAATTCGGGGGCGGTGCTGGCCAGGGCCGGCAGTTCCACGCCCTGGTCGAACACCTCGGGCAGGGTGAGCCAGATGTGGCGTTCGGGGCGCAGTCCCCAGGCGACATCGAGCGCGTCCAGCAGCGCGGGGCCGAAGCGGCGCGCCACCGGCCCGCGTGGCAGGGCGCGCAGCGCGCCCCAGGTGCGGCATCCGGCACGCGCCAGCAGGTCCGCATGAGGCACGGCGGCCGTGAGCAGCGGCAGGGGCAGGTCCTCGGGCACGCGTGCCGGCGGCGGGCGGCCCACGGCCTTCAGGCGCAGTAAGGCCAGGGCCACGCCCGAGGTGGGGCCGCGCGCCCAGTGCGTGTGGGGCACAGGAGCCAGCGGCGGTTCGGGCGTGAGCAGGGCACGCAGCAAGGCCTCGGGCCCACCGAACAGGCGCCAGCTGGCCGAGACTTCCAGCACCAGGGCTTCGTCCATGCGCGCCACGCGCGGCGTGAAGCGCAGGCCCTGCCAGCCCCAGGCCCGTGCCTGGTCCTCAGGTGACGGTTGCAGCGCGATCCAGTCCATGCGGACGATCCGGCGAAAGAAGGTGCGGGTGGGCCGATGGCGAAAGGCGCGGTGCCGGCATGGGCAGGGGACGCGGCGTCCGGGTCCGCAGCAAGTGGGTCAGCACCTGCGGCTGCTGGGGCACGCGCACGGGCGCGGCCAGGGGCGGTCCGCGGCGTTTGAGGACGTGCACTTCGGGCGCATCGCCCGCCGGCAGCCACAGACGCAGCCGCGCGGGCGAGGCCTGTGCACGCGCGGCCTCGGGGCGCAGCACGAACAGCAGCCGCCGGTGTCGCTGCGCCGCGAGTTGCAGGCGCCGCAGGTCGGCGGGCAGCGCGTGGGGTAGCCAGGCCAGCACGGCGACCACTTCAGTGCAACGAAGGGCCTGCTCGGCGGCCCACATGCGCGCAGCCGGCGGATCAGCCTGCACCCGCAGCAGGCGTTCAGGTGGCAAGCCACGGGCGGCCAGGCCCGGCGTGAAGACCGGGTACGGCGCCCCCACCAGCACCACGGGGCCGGCCTCTTGCCGCACGGCCTGGGCCAGGGCCGGCGCGAGCAGTTGCCACACCGGCGATTGCATGCGCGCCTGCAGCACTTCGACCAGCACCCCGACCGGCCAGCCCCCGCCAGGCAAGGCCGCATCGAGCGCGGGCATCCCGGTGGAGAGGGTCTGCGCGCCTTCCGAGGCCAGGGCGTCGGCGCGCCAGACCTGGTTGGCGAGTGCGGCTTCGAAGGGGGCAACGGGGGGCGAGGGATGCATCAGGGACCTCAAAATACTGTTTATTTATACAGTATTTTGAGGTCCCTGATGAGTGGTGGCGCTCGGGGGTGGCTTTGCTTGGCCTGCAACGCTTTCGCCGTGCGGGCCAGAGAAGAAACATCCCGCCCGGCGCGTTGCGGGACAAAGCAGAAACCCCGGGGGCTCAGGCCTCAGTGCAGCTTGACGCCGGTCTTGGCCTGCAGCGCCTCGCGGGTTACGCCAGGTGCGAGTTCGACCACCTTCAGGCCCTGCGGCGTGACGTCCATCACGGCCAGGTCGGTGATGATCCGGTCCACCACGCCCACGCCCGTCAGGGGCAGGGTGCACTGGGGCAGGATCTTGAGGTCCTCGGTGCCGTCCTTCTTCTTGGCGACGTGCTCCATCAGGATGATGACGCGCGGCACACCGGCCACCAGGTCCATGGCGCCCCCCATGCCCTTGACCATCTTGCCGGGGATCATCCAGTTGGCCAGGTCGCCGCGCGCCGACACCTCCATCGCGCCGAGAATCGAGACGTCGACGTGACCGCCGCGGATCATGGCGAAGCTCTCGGCCGAGTCGAAGAACGCCGAGCCGGGGATGGCGGTGATGGTCTGCTTGCCGGCGTTGATCAGATCGGGATCCTCGTCGCCCTCGTAGGGGAACGGGCCGATGCCGAGCATGCCGTTCTCCGACTGCAGCACCACGTCGATGCCGGGCGGCACGAAGTTGGCGACCAGGGTCGGCATGCCGATGCCGAGGTTGACGTAGTAGCCGTCTCGTAGCTCGGCGGCGACGCGGCGGGCGATCTGATCTCGGTCGAGGGCCATGGGGG
>JBEGVR010000115.1:0-2802 GCA_041178265.1 Pseudomonadota bacterium
ACCGCGCCCATGTGCGTGCGCTGGCAGCAATGGTGGGTTGTGACATCCACCCCCTCAACAACCGCCGCGTGTTGCAAACGCTGCGCAAACAATTCGGCGCCAACGAAGACGCCATCAACGCTTGGTGCGCCAGCTGGATCAGCGCAGGCTTTGACGCCTACGAAGCGCTGATTGCGGCCGATTCACGGCGTGGCCGCTTCAGCTTCGGCGACACCCCTACACTGGCCGATGTGTACCTGGTCCCCCAAGTTGAAAGCGCTCGCCGCTTCAATGTGGACCTGACGAAATGGCCACACATCATGGCGGTGGAAAAAGCCTGCATGGCGCTGGAAGCCTTTCAAAAGGCTGCGCCGGGACAGCAGCCGGATGCGGGCTGAGCAAGACCCACAAAAGCAAGGGCCCGACGGGGCCCTTTTTTTATTGGTGCTTTGGGAGGCTATTTCTGCTTTGCAACGTTAAGAGTTCATCGGCTAAAGGTCGCAAACCGCACGATACCAACTCGACCACAAAGGAGCAGGCTGTCTCCGCAGTTCCGTTGATACGTTGTCAATTCATCGAGTTCATGGATATCATCGTTTGATAAAGTAAATTTTTTATTACCAGTTACCCTGTAAACCCGAGCGTTTGATCGGTGATTAAATAGGGAGAGACATGTTCGAAAAAGTCAATACGCCGATACCAGCAGGCATCCTTATCGAAGGTGACCGAGACTTATATCCTGCTTCAACGATTGACGAATTCAATCGTTTGTTCCAGCGTCTTGACCTCCAAGACGTGACCCAGATTTCGCCTTGTGCACAGAGGGCGCAGTACTGGGAGTTTTTTCGCGCGACCCGGGGGGCGGCATGAAGGAGATGAGCGCCGCTGCCGACGACCTGGTGCTGCTGGTCGAGGTGGTCGAAGCAGGCGGCTTCTCAGCGGCTAGCGCGCGCTGTGGCATTCCGAAGTCGCGCCTGAGCCGGCGCATCGCGCGGCTGGAGCAGCAGCTGGGCATGCCCCTGATCAAGCGCGATTCGCGGCACTTCGAAGTCACCGACGTCGGGCGGCAACTGCTGGAGCACGGCGCACGCATCCGGGAGAGCGCCAGATCCGCCCTCACCGCGGCCCAGGACAGCCTGGGCCAGCCCACCGGCGATCTGCGGGTGGCCTGCCCGGTCGCGCTGGCCACAACCTTGCTGGCACGCTTTGCGGCTGGATTTGTCCAGCGTTACCCGCTCGTTCGGCTTTCGGTAGTCACCACCACCGGCAGGGTCGAGTCGCTGGCCGATAGGTATGACATCGTCATCCACCCCACCAGCGTGCCTCTGGCAGACACCAGCATGGTGGCGCGCCCGATGCTGATGTCGCGATTCGTGCTCGTCAGCGCGCCTGGAGCGGTGGAACCGGTGGACGACCCGCGGGCCCTGTCGCAGCGCAATGTGATCGGCTGGGACTACATGGGTGCATCCGACCGTTGGCGGCTGACCCATGAGGACGGCCGCAGCGTGGACGTTGTTGTCTCGCCGCGCCTGAGCAGCGACAACCTGCTCGTGCTGCGCGAGGCGGTACTTGCAGGCTGGGGTGTGGCGCCGATGGCAACGCTAATGTGTGCCGCGGATGTGGCGGCGGGGCGGTTGCAGATCGTCGCACCGGGGTGGGCGCCGCCACCGGCGCAGTTGTATGCGGTGTATGGCTCAAGGCGGACGCTGTCCGTGGCGGGGCGGGCGTTTATTGAGGGATTCGAGGGATTCTTGCGCGAGGTTTACGGAGTGGTGTGAAGAGGCTGGTGACTGCGCATTCCCCGTTGCTGGAAGGCTTAACCTACCGTGTTTGGTGTGCTGTAGCTAGCCAGCGGCCCGTCCTCTGAACCTCACTCCAACGTGATCCCAAGCTCCTTCACCAGCGGCGCAAACCGCGCCCGCTCCAACCGGATCGTGGCTGCCATGTCCGATGGTCCATTGCCCACCGGCGTAAATCCGAACTGCTCCAGCCGGGCCTTGACGGCCGGCTGCGCGATCGCCTCTGCCACCGCCTGCTGGATCGCCAGCAGCCGCTCAGGCGGTGTACCCGACGGTGCCACAAGCCCGATCCACGGGAAGATCTGGAAGTCCTTCAGTCCACTTTCCGCCAGGGTCGGCACCGCCGGTTGCTGTGCCGAGCGGTTGGCCGAAGTGATGGCGATGGCACGCAGTCGGCCGTTCTCCACGAAGGCGCGCGACGAGCCAAAGGTGTCGATGATCATCGACAGCCGGCCACCGAGCAGGTCGACCTGGGACTGGCCCGGTGCCCGGTAGGCGACGTATTCGACATTGCGTATGCCTGCGACCCTGTTGACAAGTTCCCAGGCCAAGTGCATCGAGCTACCGCGGCCCAGACCACCGACCGACACCGGTGTGGTGCTGGAGCGCGTCATGGCTACGAAGTCCTGAAAGGTCTTGATCGGACTGTCGCCGGGCACCAGCAGGATGAAGCCAACGCGGGCGATCTCAGTCACCGGGATGAGGTCCTTTTCTGCGTTGTAGGGCAGTTTCTCGGCGGCGTAGGGCAGGATGGATTCGGTAAAGGTCGCCGTCATCAGAATGGTAGTTCCGTCAGGCCGTGACTTGGCCACGATGTCCGCTGCGACGATGCCGTTGCCGGCGGCCCGGTTGTCCACCACCACCGGCTGTTTCCATTTGGCGGCCAGTTGCTCTGCGATGACGCGTGCCACGATGTCCAGCGGGCCGCCCGGCGGGTTGGCCACTACCATGCGAACCGGGCGGTCGGCGGCCTGCGCCAGGACTGACAAGGGAGCGGCCAGAGCCATGCCACCCAGCGCCACGA
>JBEGVR010000116.1:0-5260 GCA_041178265.1 Pseudomonadota bacterium
CACGCTCGAAATCGCCGGCAGCCGCCTGCAGGCCATGGTGCACATGCAGCGCCCTGATCTGCCCCGGCCACTGCGCGGCTGCGGCACGCAGCAAGGCGGTGGAATCGGCGCCGCCGCTGTAGGCCACGGCCACGGGCAGACCCACCGGCTGGCGCTGGGCAAAAGCCTGCAGCGCGGCGAGCGCGGTATCCAAGAAAGGGACAGGCGGGCCTGGGGCGGGCCCTGGGGGCTCGCTCAGCTCAGCGCGCCTCGGCCTTGGTGTCGGTGAAGCGGCCATAGCTTTGCAGGCGCTCGTAACGGCGGTCCAGCAATTCCTTGACCTTGAGGTCACTGACCTGGCGGAAGGCGTCGCCCAGGGCGCGCTTGAGGAAGGCCGCCATCTGCTTGTGGTCGCGGTGGGCGCCGCCCACGGGCTCGTTGACGATCTTGTCGACCAGGCCCAGGGCCTTCAGGCGATGCGCGGTGATGCCCATGGCTTCGGCGGCGTCCTGCGCCTTGTCGCCGGTCTTCCAGAGGATGGAGGCACAGCCCTCGGGGCTGATCACGGAGTACACCGAGTACTGCAGCATCAGCACCTGGTCGGCCACCGAGATGGCCAGCGCGCCGCCGGAGCCGCCTTCGCCGATCACGGTGGTGATGATCGGCACCTGCAGCTGCGCCATCTCGAAGATGTTGCGGCCGATGGCTTCAGACTGGCCGCGCTCTTCGGCGTCGATGCCGGGGTAGGCGCCCGGCGTGTCGACGAAGGTGAAGACCGGCAGCTTGAATTTCTCGGCGGTCTTCATCAGGCGCAGCGCCTTGCGGTAGCCCTCGGGGCGGCTCATGCCGAAATTGCGCAGGCCGCGCTCCTTGGTGTCGCGGCCCTTCTGGTGCCCCAGCACCATGCAGGCCTGGCCATTGAAGCGCGCGAGGCCACCCACGATGGAGAGGTCGTCGGCGAAGTGGCGGTCGCCGTGCAGCTCGATGAAGTCGGTGAAGATCTCTTGGATGTAATCGAGCGTGTAGGGCCGCTCGGGGTGGCGGGCGATCTTGGTGATCTGCCAGGAGCTCAGATCGCTGTAGATGTCCTTGGTCAGCTGCAGGCTCTTCTTGGAGAGCTGGTCGATCTCGTCGGAGATGTCGACGGCGGATTCGGTTTGAACGTAGCGCAGTTCTTCGATCTTGGTTTCAAGTTCCGCGATGGGCTGCTCGAAGTCAAGAAAGGTTTTCTTGGCCAATGGGTTCTCCTGGTGGGGCGGTGCCCGTCAATATTCCACGGGCAACGGGTCGAGCGACCGCCAAAGATACCAAGTCGCGACGCTGCAGAAAGGGGCCCACGCGGCCGCCACTTCGCGCGCCTCGCTGCGGCTGACCGGATCACCCGAAAAATAATTCTGGCTGATGCCGTTGATCAGGCCGACATCGTCCAACGGAAGTACGTTCGGGCGCATCAAATGAAAAATCAGCAGCATCTCGGCGGTCCAGCGGCCGATGCCGCGTATGCCCACCAGCTCGGTGACGATGGCTTCGTCGTCCATCTCCGGCCAGGCGGCGGGGCGGATGGCCCCCGAGTCGAAATGCAGGGCCAGGTCGACCAGGTACTCGATCTTGCGGGCCGACAGGCCGGCGGCGCGCATGTCGTCCACCTTCAGGCGCAGGACGTTGGCCGGCGTCACCTTGCGTGGCAGGACCGCGAAGCGGTCCCAGACCGTCTGCGCCGCCTTCACGGAAATCTGCTGGCCCACGATGCTGCGCGCCAGGGTGGTGAAGGCATCACCACGCGAACGCAGCGTGGTGTTGCCGAAGGCCGGAATCAGCCGCTTCATCACGCGGTCCTTGCGGGCCAGGTGACGGCAGGCCTCCTGCCAGTACTGCGGCGAGGCCAATTCGACGACGCTGTCGGGTTTTGCGGTGATCATGCAGCCCCCGCCTCCCAGGTGGTGCCCGCGGGCGAGTCCTTGAGCACGATGCCCTGCGCCAGCAGGTCGGCGCGGATGCGGTCGGCCGCGGCGAAGTCGCGCCGCTGCTTGGCGGCGGTGCGTTGCGCGATCAGGTCCATGATGGTGGCGTCTTCCAGAGCAGCGCCACGGCGCAGGAAGGCGCGCGGATCGTCTTGCAGCAGGCCCAGGCAGCCGCCCAGCGCGCGCAGCAGGCCCGCCATCTGGGGCGAGCGCGTGCGATTGACCTCCCCCGCCAGGTCGAACAGCACCGCCACCGCCTCGGGCGTGGCGAAGTCGTTGTCCATGGCGGCCTTGAAGCGGGCCGCGTGCGGGTCGGTCCAGTCGAGGGCGACATCGGCGGGCGCCACCGCGTCGAGCGCGGTATACAGGCGCTTCAAGGCGCCATGCGCGTCATCCAGGTGGACGTCGCTGTAGTTGAGGGGGCTGCGGTAGTGCGCGCGCACGATGAAGAAACGCACCGTCTCGGCGTGGAACTTGCGCAGCACGTCGCGGATGGTGAAGAAGTTGCCCAGCGACTTGGACATCTTTTCGTTGTCGATGTTCACGAAGCCGTTGTGCATCCAGACGCGCGCCAGCGGCTTGCCGTTGGCGCCCTCGCTCTGGGCGATCTCGTTCTCGTGGTGCGGGAAGGTCAGGTCCGCGCCGCCACCGTGGATGTCGAAGGTCTCTCCCAGCAAGGCGCAGGACATGGCGGAACACTCGATGTGCCAGCCCGGGCGGCCGCGCCCGTAGGGGCTGTCCCACTGGGCATCGGCGGGTTCGGTGGGCTTGGCGGATTTCCAGAGCACGAAGTCAAGAGGGTCTTCCTTGCCTTCCTGCACCGCGACACGTTCGCCGGCGTGCAGTTCGTCCAGCGATTTGCCTGAAAGCTTGCCGTAGCCGGGAAAGCGCCGCACCGCGTAGTTCACGTCACCCGAGGGCGTGCGGTAGGCCAGCTGCTTGCCTTCCAGCGTGCGCACGATGTCCAGCATCTGCGGCACGTAGTCGGTGGCGCGCGGGTCGTGCGTGGGACGCTCGATACCCAGGGCGTCGAAGTCGAGGTACATCTCGGTGATCATGCGGTCGGTGAGGCCCCGTACCGTCTCGGTGTTTTCCAGGGCACGGCGGATGATCTTGTCGTCGATGTCGGTGATGTTACGCACGAAGGTCACGCGCAGGCCGCAGGCCCGCAGCCAGCGCTGCACCACGTCGAAGGCCACGCTGGCCCGCGCATGGCCCACATGGCACAGGTCGTACACGGTCATGCCGCACACGTACAGCCGCACGTGGCCCGGCTCCAGCGGGGTGAACGGCTCGATCGCGCGCGCGAGCGTGTTGTAGATGCGCAGGCTCATGGAGCGCGGAGAGCCACACGATGTGGGCGGGCTGGGGAAATCATGGGGGCGCGGTGGGCGGGCGGCGGCCCTCGAAGGGGCCACGGCTACAATCGAGCGCAGTATAAAGCCCGCGCCTGAGCGGTCTGCGCCCCTGTGAACCGCCCCGTGAACGATCCGAGATGCCCCCAGGCCGCCCCCCGATCCCTTACGCCCGCACACGCCAGGTACTGACCGCCCTGGCCCTGTCGGCCTGTTGCGCCGCGTTCGCGCAGGCGCCTGCGGTCCAGCCCGCCGACGACTACGCGCCCATCGCCCAGATGCTGCGCGCCGGGCGTGCCGCCGAGGCCCTGGCCCGCACCGACCAACTCCTGACCACGCGCCCGCGCGATCCGCAGCTGCAGTTCCTGCGCGCCCAGGCCCTGGCGGGCACCGACCGCGCCGCCGATGCCATCGCTGCCTACCTGCAGATCACGCGCGAGTACCCCGAGCTGGCCGAACCCCATAACAACCTCGCGGTGCTGTATGCCGCCCGCAACGAGCTGGCGTCCGCCCGCGCCGCGCTCGAGGCGGCCCTGCGGGCGAACCCCGCCTACGTCACCGCCCACGAGAACCTGGGCGACATCCTGCTGCGGCTGGCGGTTGAATCCTGGGCCCGCGCGCGCCAGCTCGAACCCGGCCTGGCCACCGTCGGCCCCAAGCTGGCCGCGGCCCGCAGCCTGATTGACGCCACCACACCGGCGCTGCGTGCCCGCGCCCCCGCGAGCGCCGCGTCGCGGCCCGCCTCGGCGGCGCGTTGACCTCGCAGCCACATCCCCTCCACGGAGTTTCCGCATGCACCTGCACCTGTTTCGCGTGACCCGCCGCCTGGCGGCCGGTCTGGCCCTCGCAGGGGCTGCCGCGATCGCCCTGCCGGCCCTTGCCCAGGGCGCGCCCCGCGTGAAGTTCGCCACCTCGGCGGGCGAGATCGTGGTGGAGGTCTATCCCGACAAGGCCCCCAAGACCGCCGAAAACTTCCTGCAGTACGTGCGTGACAAGCACTACGACGGCACGATCTTCCACCGGGTGATCGACAACTTCATGATCCAGGGCGGCGGCTACGACGCGCGCTACGCGCAAAAGCACACGCGCCCGCCCATCCCCCACGAAGGCGCCGAGGCGCTGGCCAAGGGCGGCCCGCGCAACGTCGTCGGCACCCTGGCCATGGCCCGCACCATGGACCCGAATTCCGCCAGCGCGCAGTTCTTCATCAACGTGAGGGACAACGCCTTCCTGGACCACACCGCCCCGACGATGCAGGGCTACGGCTACACGGTGTTCGGCCGGGTCGTGGCCGGCATGGATGTCGTCAACCGCATCAAGTCCCAGCCCACCGGGCCGGGCGGCCCCTTCCCATCCGACGTGCCCCGCACCGCGGTGGTGATCCAGTCGGCCACCATCATTCCCTGACCCCTCGCCTTACAGCCTTACATACATACAGGACCCACCATGAGCAACCCCAAGGTCGAACTGCACATCGCGCAACACGGCGTCATCACCCTCGAACTCGACGCCGAGAAGGCGCCCCAATCCACGGAAAACTTCCTGGCCTACGTCAAGGGCGGCCATTACGACGGCACGATCTTCCACCGCGTCATCCCCAAGTTCATGATCCAGGGTGGCGGCTTCGACGCCGGCATGAAGCAAAAGGCCTCCCAGGCCCCAATCCCGAACGAGGCGAATAACGGCCTGAAGAACGACAAGTACACCGTCGCTATGGCCCGCACCAACGACCCGCACTCGGCCACCGCGCAGTTCTTCATCAACACCACGAACAACGGCTTCCTCAATCACACCGCCCCGAGCGCGCAGGGCTGGGGCTATGCCGTGTTCGGCAAGGTGGTCGCCGGACACGACGTGGTGGACCGTATCGAAGCGGTGGCGACCGGTCGCAAGGGCTTCCATGATGACGTGCCGCTGGAGACGGTGTCGATCACCCGCGCCGTCGAAGTCCAGTAATCCACTGGG
>JBEGVR010000117.1:0-4780 GCA_041178265.1 Pseudomonadota bacterium
CTCCTGCAGCTGCGCCATCTCGGCAGCGAAGTAGCGCCGGAAATCGATCATCCAGGCCAGTTCGATCGACTCGAACAGCACCTGCCCCTGGCACATGAGGGCCATGATCACCGCGCGGCGGGTCAAGTCGTCGCGGCCCAGGGCCAGGCCGCGGGTGACCGGCAGCTGCCCCTGGTCGACCAGGTCGCAGTAGTCGTCCAGGGTCTTGGCGTTCTGGCTGTAGGTCGCGCCCACCCGCCCGATGGCGGACACGCCCAGGGCGATCAGGTCGCAATCGGGCTGGGTGCTGTAACCCTGGAAGTTGCGGTGCAGACGGCCCTGGCGGCGCGCCACGGCCAATGCGTCATCGGGCAGGGCGAAGTGGTCCATGCCGATGTAGACATAGCCCGCGTCCTCGAAGGCGGCCAGCGCCGAGGCGAGCATGGCGACCTTGCCCGCAGCAGTGGGCAATTCGGCGGGGACGATGCGGCGCTGCGGCTTGAAGCGCTCGGGCAGGTGCGCGTAGGCGTACAGGGCGATGCGGTCGGGCCGCAGGGTCTGCACCTGCGCGAGAGTGCGCGCGAAGGACTCCGGGGTCTGCCGCGGCAGGCCGTAGATCAGGTCGACGTTGATGGATTCAAACCCGATGCGCCGCGCCTGGTCCACCAGCGCGAACACGCGGTCGGCAGGCTGGAGGCGGTGAACGGCCTTCTGCACCTCGGGATCGAAGTCCTGCACCCCGAAACTGATGCGGTTGAACCCCAGGCGTGCCAGCGCCTGCAGGCGGGAGGCATCGACGGTGCGCGGGTCGACCTCGACCGAGTACTCGCCACCGGGCACCAGGGTGAAGTGTTCACGCAGCAGGGTCATCAGCCGGGCCAGCTCGCCATCGGACAGGAAGGTGGGCGTGCCCCCACCCAGATGCAGCTGGCTCACGGATTGCCTGGACCCGAGCTGGGCGACCTGCAGCCTGACCTCGCGCTCGAGGTAGGTGAGGTATTCGGCGCCGCGCCCATGGTGCTTCGTGATCAGCTTGTTGCAGGCGCAGTAGTAGCACAGCGACTCGCAAAACGGGATGTGCACATACAGCGACAGCGGCAGCAGTGAGGCCTGGCCATGCGAGCGATGGCGCAGGGCCTGCGCGTAATCGTCGGCGGTGAAGGCTTCGACGAAGCGGTCGGCGGTGGGGTAGGAGGTGTAGCGCGGCCCGTTGACGTCGAAACGTTGCAGCAGCTGCGCGGAAATCGCGGTCATGGGGGTGGCGTGTGTCTCAGTCGGTTCAACGGGCGACCAGCACCGGCACCGGGGACTGCGCCACCACCTTGGCGGCGACGCTTCCCAGCATCACGCGGGCGATGCCCGTGCGGCCATGGGAGCCGATGACGATCAGGTCCGATTGCTGGTCGCGGGCCGTGCTCAGGATGCCCTCGAGCACGGCCACATCCTCGACCAGGCGCATGTCCACGGGAACCGCGGCGCCGCCGGCGTTGCAAGCCTCCAGGATGCGCGAGTGCGCCTGCGCCGCCTGCTCGCGCGCCGCGGCCATGTAGGCGTCGAAGCCCAGTGGGTTGA
Source organism: Pseudomonadota bacterium (assembly GCA_041178265.1). Classification (GTDB taxonomy): domain Bacteria; phylum Pseudomonadota; class Gammaproteobacteria; order Burkholderiales; family Burkholderiaceae_C; genus Ramlibacter. The sequence continues at coordinate 1,552 of JBEGVR010000117.1, forward strand.
CCTCGCCCATGCCGAGGAAGGGATAGGGGTCCACCACATACAACGCGGTGAGCGAGGACGCGTGGACGCGGGCCAGGTCGACCGCGATGTGGGCCGCGTGGTCTGAGGCTTCGGAGCCGTCGGTGGCGATCAGGATGCGCTTGAACATGGTGGGCCTCGTGGGTCGGTGGAAACTGGAAGGCATCTTGGGCCGTGCGGGCCGTGGCCGGTTTGACCGGCGTCAAGCCGGCATCACCCGGCGACCCGTTCAGTGCACCGGTCCCTGGAACGCGCGGGCCAGGCCGTCCAGGTCCAGGATGCGGATATGACGCTTGTCCACGTCCAGCAGGCGCTGCTGCTGGAAGGCCGAGAAGGTGCGACTGACGGTTTCCAGCTTCATGCCCAGGTAGCTGCCGATCTCGGCGCGCGACATGCGCAGGTGGAATTCATGGGGCGAGTAGCCGCGGGCCTTCAGGCGCTGCGAGAGGTTGATCAGAAAGGCAGCCAGGCGCTCCTCGGCGTTCATGCTGCCCAGAAGCATCATGAGACTGTGTTCGCGCACGATCTCGCGACTCATGAGGCGGGTCATGACCCCCTGCATGTCGGAACTCCCGGTGGACAGCTCGGAGAGGTGGGCGTAGGGGATGGCGCAGACCTCGGCGTCTTCCAGGGCGGTGGCGGCGCTAGCGTGGCGGCCATGGGCCACGCCGTCGAGTCCCATGAGTTCGCCGGCCATGTGAAAGCCCGAGACCTGCTCGCGGCCGTCGGCCAGGTTCAGACTGGACTTGAAGGTGCCGCTGCGCACCGCGTAGATGAACTGGAAGCGGTCGTCGGCCCGGTACAGGGTTTCACCGGTGCGGATCCGGCGCCGCCCGAACCGCAGGTCGTCCAGGCGTTCGACGTCCGGGCCACCCAGACCACACGGCAGGCAGATATCGCGCAGGTGACAGTTGGAGCACAGGGTCTTGAGCGGGGTTGGCGGGCACTCGGCGGGCACGGGCGGCGTGTCGGCGTGACGGCGCAGGACCCGGACGGGTGCTTCGGCGAGGGCGGTTGGGTGCTTCATGGTGGACGTCTCAGTGGGGAAGATTCAGTGCTGGGCGCGGGTGCGCGCGTCGGTGATGGCTGCGGGCAGGCGCTCGAAATCGCAGCTCTTGTCCAGAAAGGCGGCCGCGCCTTCGCCCAGGTAGCGCCTCTGGTAAGCGGGCCCGGCGTTGTTGCTGAAAACGACGAAGGCGATCCCGGGTGCGGCCTGGCGCACGGCGCGCAGGACCTGCAGGCCCGTGCCACCTTCGAGTTGCACGTCCAGCACCACCACCTGGGGCTGGCTGGCCAGGATGCCAGCGATGCAGGCCTGGGGCGTGCCGGCTTCGCCGACCACGGCCACGCCACACGCGCCCAGGAGGGCCGCCACGCGCGAACGGATCGGACCGGAATCGTCGGCCAGGAAGACACGGGCGGGAGCGGGGGAAGGCATGCTCCGGACTGTGACTCGGCTGTGGGCCCTTCACCATCGGCCGAAGGCTCGAAGCCAGCGTCGGAATCCTCCGGTCTTCCCCCTGCAACGATCCGAGCCCGCCTAGGAATCGTCCTAGACGGCCCGGCGCGGGCTCAGGGCTGGGCCGCGTCCGCCAAGCCGTGGCGGATCGCGTAACGCACCAGTTCGGCGGGGTTGTGCACCCCGAGCTTGTCCATCAGGTGGGTCTTGTGCGTGCTGACCGTCTTGACCGACAGGTGCAGGGCCTGCGCGATCGCGGTGACCGACCCCCCCGCGACCAGCTGGCGAAACACCTCGAACTCACGCGGGGACAGGGCCTCGTGCGGCGCCGCCTCGTGACCCGGCATGGCGCCCAGCGCGAGCTGCTGCGCGACGTCGGCGGTGACGTAGGCGCCGCCCCCAGCGATCTTGCGCAGGGCCTGCTCCAGTTCGGCCGAGGCGCTTTCCTTGGTGAGGTAGCCGCTGGCACCGGACTTGATGGCGCGCACGGCGTACTGGGCTTCCTGGTGCATGCTCAGGACCAGGATACGCACCTTCGGCTTTTCGGCCTTTACCAGGCGTATGAGTTCCATGCCGCTGCGGCCTGGCATGGACAGGTCCAGCAGCAGCAGGTCGAAATCGGTCTCGCGCACGCGCTGCATCACCTGGGAACCATCAGCGGCCTCGCCCACCACCTGGAAATCAGGCACCGCAGCCAGGATCTGCTTGAGACCCTCGCGCACGATGGCGTGGTCGTCGGCCAGGAGGATGCGGATCATGAGGCCCCCTGCGGCAACGGAATCCGGGCGCGCATGATGGTGCCCTGGCCGGGCGCGGACTCGATGTGCACCGTGCCTTCCAGCAACTGCGCGCGTTCCCGCAGGCCCATCAGGCCCAGCGACTCGGGCTTGCGCGTCGCGCGCGGATCGAAGCCGGCACCGTCGTCGCGCACCTGCAGCACCACCTGCCCGCCCTCGCGGGCGACTCGTATCCAGGCCTGGCGGGCATGTGCATGCTTGGCCACATTGGCCAGCGACTCCTGGACGATGCGAAAGGCTGCCGTGGCATGGGGCTCCTGCAGCTGCAGCGACTCATCGACGTCCATGGCGCAGGTCACGCCATGGCGCTGGGTGAAGTTCTGCACCAGCCATTCAAGGGCCGGCACCAGGCCCAGGTCGTCCAGCACCAGCGGGCGCAGGTCGGCGGCGATGCGCCGGGTGGCCGCCACGCTGGCGTCCAGCATGGCCAGCATGCCGGCGATCTTGCTCTGGGCGCCAGCCGGGTCACGCGTGACGTGATCGCGCAGCCAGGTCGCGTCCATCTTCAGGGCGGTGAGCGACTGCGCCAGTTCGTCGTGCAGTTCGCGCGCCACCCGGGTCTTTTCCTGTTCGCGGATGGCGGAGGCCTCGGTGGCGAAGCGGGCTAGGTCCTGGCGGGCCTTCACCCGCTCGGTCACGTCGCGCACGATCACGGAAAACAGCTTGCCCTGGTCCGTGTCGATCTGGGAGATGGATGCGTCCATGGGGAATTCGGTGCCGTCGGCACGCAGGCCGTACAGCACCATGCCCTCCCCCTTGCGCCGGTGGGTGACGCCGGTGGCGGAGAAATGCTTCACGTGGGCGGCATGCCCGCCGCGAAAGCGCTCGGGCATGAGGATGGACAGCGGCTGGCCCAGCACCTCCTGCGCGCAGCGGCCGAAGGTGGCTTCGGCCGCCCGGTTGTACAGGACGATGCGTTCGCCTTCATCGATGCTGATGATAGCGTCCATGGCCG
>JBEGVR010000118.1:0-10175 GCA_041178265.1 Pseudomonadota bacterium
GATTTCGTCTCCGACATCGCCTGCCCTTGGTGCGCCGTCGGTTTGGCGTCCCTGGAGCGGGCCCTGGAGCGCCTGCAGGCCGAGGGCATCACGGTCCATGTGCACTTCCAGCCCTTCGAACTCAATCCCCAGATGGGGCCCGAAGGCCAGGACCTCACCGAGCACCTCACCCAGAAATACGGCTCCACCCCCGAGCAGCAGGCCGCCAACTGGCGCGCCCTGTGCCAGCGGGCTGCCGCCGTGGGCTTCAAATTCCGACCCGAGGGGCGCGGGCGCACCTGGAACACCTTCAAGGCGCACCGCCTGCTGCATTGGGCCGGTGAGCAGGGCGAGGCGGCGCAGCGCGCGCTCAAGGGGGCCCTGCTGCAGGCCTACTTCACCCGGGGCGAGAACCCGTCGGACGACACCGTGCTGCTGCAGGCGGTACAGGCCGCTGGCCTCGATGCCGAGAGGGCCCGCGCCATCCTGGCCAGCGACGACTACACGCCGCAGGTGCGCGAGCGCCAGCGCTTTTACACGCAGGCGGGCATCAGCGCCGTGCCTTCCGTCATCATCAACGACCAGCACCTGGTCCAGGGCGGGCAGCCGCCCGAGGTCTTCGAGCAGGCGCTGCGGCAGATCGCGGCGCAGGCCGCTTGACCAAATCGCGGCGCGGGCCGCTCAGGCCGGGGCGGTGCCCGGCGACTCCTCATACGCCGACATCGGCACGCAGGCGCAGAACAGGTTGCGGTCCCCGTAGACGTTGTCCACGCGGCCCACGGGCGGCCAGTACTTGGCGTGGCGGCGGCCGTCGAGCACGGCGGCGCCGGTCTCGCGCGGGTAGGCGTGATTCCAGTCGCCTCGCAGCAGGCTGGCGGCGGTGTGGGGCGCGTGCTTCAGGGGGTTGTCCTCGCGCGGCCACCGGCCTGATTCGATCGCGCGGATCTCCTGGCGGATCGCGATCATCGCGGCGATGAAGCGATCGAGTTCCTCCAGCGCCTCGCTCTCGGTGGGCTCCACCATCAGCGTGCCGGCCACTGGGAAGCTGAGCGTGGGCGCATGAAAGCCATAGTCGATCAGGCGCTTGGCCACGTCTTCGGCGGTGACGCCGCTGGTGTCCTTCAGGGGCCGCAGGTCCAGGATGCACTCGTGGGCCACCCGGCCGTTTTCGCTGGCGTACAGCGTGGGGTAGTGGTCCGCCAATCGCTTGCTGATGTAGTTGGCCGAGAGGATGGCCACCTCGGTGGCCTGGCGCAGGCCCTCGGGGCCCATCATGCGGCAGTACATCCAGCTGATAGGCAGCACTGCCGCATTGCCCAGGGGCGCGGCGGACACGGCGCCCACGCGGTGCGGATTCATGGCCGGCGCCTGGCCCGAAGCGGCTTCGGCTGTCGCGTGTCCAGGCAGGAAGGGCACGAGGTCCTCGACCACGCACACCGGCCCCACGCCGGGACCGCCGCCGCCGTGCGGAATGCAGAAGGTCTTGTGCAGGTTCAGGTGGCTCACGTCGCCTCCGAACTCGCCGGGCGCGGCTACGCCCACCAGGGCGTTCATGTTGGCGCCGTCCACGTAGACGCGCCCGCCGTGGCGGTGCACCAGCGCGCACAGATCCTTGACCTGCGTCTCGAAGACGCCATGGGTGCTGGGGTAGGTGATCATCACGGCCGCCAGGCGGTCGGCGTACTGCGCACACTTGGCCGCGAGGTCGGCCATGTCCACGTTACCGTTGGCGTCGCAGGCGGTCACCACCACCTGCATGCCCACCATCTGCGCGCTGGCCGGATTGGTGCCGTGCGCGGACGAGGGAATCAGGCACACGTCACGGTGGTGGTCGCCGCGGCTCTCGTGCCAGGCCTTGATCACCAGCAGGCCGGCGTATTCACCTTGCGAGCCTGCGTTGGGCTGCAGGCTGATGCCCGCATAGCCGGTGGCCTGGCACAGCCACTCGCGCAACTGCACGTCCATCTGCGCATAGCCTTGCAGCTGGTCGGCTGGCGCGAAGGGGTGCACCTGCGCGAACTCGGGCCAGGTGATGGGGATCATCTCGCTGGTCGCATTGAGCTTCATCGTGCAGCTGCCCAGGGGGATCATGCTGCGATCGAGCGCCAGGTCCTTGTCCGACAGCGCGCGGATGTAGCGCAGCATCGCCGTCTCGCTGTGGTGGGTGTTGAACACCGGGTGCGTGAGGAAGTCGCTGGTGCGGCGCAGGCTGTCCGGGATCAGGGGCTCGATACCCTTGTCGTAGGCGGCTGCCTCGGGCAGCGCCTGGCCGTCCTTGGCGAATACTCCCCACAGCAAGGCCAGGTCTTCGCGCGTGGTGGTCTCGTCCAGCGACACGCACACCCACTGGCCGGCATGCACCCGCAGGTTGGCGCCGCGGTCGCGGGCGCGTGCCGCCAGCCTGGCCGCGTCCTGCGCACCCACGCGCAAGGCCAGGGTGTCGAAGGCGCTGTCATGTTCTGGCGTATAGCCGAGCGCACGCAGGCCCGCGGCCAGGATGGCGGTGTAGGCCGCCACGCGCTGGGCGATCCGCTTGAGGCCCTGCGGGCCGTGATAGACCGCGTACATGCTCGCCACCACCGCGGGTAGCACCTGCGCGGTGCAGATATTGGAGGTGGCCTTCTCGCGGCGTATGTGCTGCTCGCGCGTCTGCAGCGCGAGGCGGTACGCCGGGTTGCCGTGCGCGTCGATGCTCACGCCCACCAGGCGACCGGGCATGGAGCGCTTGAACTCGTCGCGGCAGGCCAGGTAGGCGGCGTGCGGGCCGCCCGCGCCCATGGGCATGCCAAAGCGCTGCGTGGTGCCGACCACGATGTCGGCGCCCCATTCGCCGGGGGGCGTGAGCAGCGTCAGCGCCAGCAGGTCGGCGGCCACGATGAAGGCGCCCTGCTGCGCGTGGGTCTTCTCGGTATCGGGCCGCAGGTCGGCGATGCGGCCGCTGGTCGTGGGGTAGGGCGCCAGCGCGCCAAAGTGCGGGCGGCCCAGGGCGTCCTGCCATTCCTCTCCCGATCCGGTCACCACCACTTCGATCCCCAGCGGCCGGGCGCGCGTGCGCACCACCTCGATCACCTGCGGGTGGTTGTCGCCCGCGACCACGAAGGTGCTGCTGGTGCTCTTGACGCTGCGCTTGGCCAGGGTCATGGCCTCGGCCGCCGAGGTGGCCTCGTCCAGCATCGAGGCGTTGGCAATGGGCATGCCGGTCAGGTCGCACAGCATCGTCTGGAAGTTCACCAGCGCCTCCATGCGGCCCTGGCTGATTTCGGCCTGGTAGGGCGTATAGGCGGTGTACCAGGCCGGGTTCTCCAGGATGTTGCGCAGGATCACCGTGGGCGTGTGCGTGCCGTGGTAGCCCTGGCCGATGAAGCTGCGCATCACGCGGTTGCGGCTGGCCAGCGCCTGGAGTTCGGCCAGCGCCGCGGCTTCGGTCACCGGGGCCGGCAGCTTCATGGCGCTGGTGCGGGCGATGGCGCGCGGCACGATGCCGTCGATCAGTGCGCGGCGCGAGGCCTCGCCGATCACCGACAGCATGTGCCGCTCGTCGGCCTCGCCGATGCCGATGTGGCGGGCGATGAACTGGTCGGCGTCCTCGAGTTCGCCCAGGGGGCGTGCGGATTGCATCAGCATGGGGTCGGTCCTGTGGCGGAGGGTGGGGCGGGGCGGCGGATAGGGAAGCGGGGGATCAGCCGTTCTGCGAGAACGCGACGTAGGCGGTTTCGTCCATCAGCGGCTCGAGCTCGGCGGGGTTGGCCAGCTTGACCTTGAAGAACCAGCCCTGGCCCAGCGGATCGCTGTTGGCGAGCGACGGGTCGGCGCGCAGGGCCTCGTTCACCTCGGTCACTTCGCCGTTCACTGGCATGTAGACGTCGGCGGCGGCCTTCACCGACTCGACGACGCCGGCCACCTCGCCCTGGGCGTAGCTGCGGCCCACCTCGGGCAGGTCCACGAACACCACATCGCCCAGCGCGTCCTGCGCGTGCACGGTGATGCCCACGGTGGCCGGGCCGCTGCCCTCCGTCTGGATCCATTCGTGGTCGGGGGTGTACTTGAGGGTCATGGGGAACTCCTGGGTGGATGTTGAAAAGGGATCAGGCGGCGGCCGGGCCGCGGTAATAGCGCGCGGGCACGAACGGCAGGTCGGCGACGACCATGGGCACTGCCTTGCCGCGCACGAGGGCCTGCAGGCGGGTGCCGCTGGCGGCCAGGGGCGTCTGGACATAGCCCATGGCCACCGGCTGGTCGATGGTGGGTCCGAGCAGCCCGCTGGTGACTTCACCCACGCGCCGCCCCGACAGGTCCTGCAGCTCGGTGTGTTCGCGCACCGGCACCCGCTCCTGCGCGATCAGGCCCACGCGCCGGCGCGCCAGGGGCACGGTGCCCTCGAACTGGCCCAGAACGCGGCCGGCGCCCGGAAAGCCGCCGGCGCGCGCGCCGCCGCTGCGTCGCACCTTCTGCAGCGCCCAGCCCAGGCCGGCCTCGGCCGGCGTGGTGGTGGTGTCGATGTCGTTGCCGTACAGGCACAGGCCGGCTTCCAGGCGCAGCGAGTTGCGCGCGCCCAGTCCGACCGGCTGCACCCCGGGCTGGGCGAGCAGCGCGCGGGCCAAGTCTTCAGCCTGCGAGGCGTGCACCGAAATCTCGAAGCCGTCTTCGCCGGTATAGCCGCTGCGGGTGATGAACAGCGTGCCCCCGTTCCAGGCGTACGCGCCGCCGGTCATGAAGACCAGGCGCTCGACGCCGGGCACCAGTGGCGACAGGGCAGTCACTGCCTGCGGGCCTTGCAGGGCCAGCAGGGCCTGCTCGGGCAGGGGCTGCACCGTGCAGCGCGCGCCGATGCGCGCCTGGATGTGGGCGATGTCGGCCACCTTGCAGGCGCCGTTGACGATGACGAACAGGTCCTCGCCCCGGTTCACGAACATCAGGTCGTCCAGGATCGTGCCCTCGTCCGACAGCAGCAGGCCATAGCGCTGCTTGCCCGCGCCCAGGCCGATCGCGTCCACGGGCACCAGGGACTCGAAGGCAGCCGCCGCCTGAGGACCCGCCAGCCGCAGCTGCCCCATGTGCGAGACGTCAAACAGGCCCGCCGCGGCGCGGGTGTGGCGGTGTTCGGCCATGAGGCCGGCGGGGTATTGCACCGGCATGGCGTAGCCGGCAAAGGGCACCATGCGCGCGCCCAGTTCCAGGTGCAGGGCGTGCAGGGGCGTGTGCAGGAGGGCCTGCGAGGCGGGGGATTCGGCGGGCGCGGCGGACATGGACACTCCGGGGACAGGGCTGCAAGCCATGGCCTGCGCCATGGGTGAGCCCCGCTGTCCGCTTTACCTGAGAGATTCGCCCTGGCGGTCGAGCCGGCCGGGGGTTGCTCCTTCGGTGGACGTCCGTCGCGCGCGGCGGAACGTCTCTCTCCAGCAGGGGAACGCCCCGTTGCCGGGACGCGCCGTCAGTCCTGGGTGCCTGAGCGTTCGGCGTGAAGCCTGCGCCTTCGGCGGCCATGGGGCCCTGGTGCGGGCGGCCCTGGCGCTCTCCTGACGACGGCGCATTGTAGCCGCCGCGCCCCCGCGCGCCACGTAGGTCCTGCGACCTACATGTTGGCGTAGTTGGGGCCGCCGCCGCCCTCGGGCGCCACCCAGGTGATGTTCTGGGTCGGATCCTTGATGTCGCAGGTCTTGCAATGCACGCAGTTCTGCGCGTTGATCTGCAGGCGGTCGGCGCCCGAGACCGCGTCCTTGACGTATTCGTACACCCCGGCCGGGCAATAGCGCGCCTCGGGGCCGGCAAAGCGCTTGAGGTTGGTGTCCACCGGCACCGACGGGTCGGTGAGCTTCAGGTGCGCGGGCTGGTCCTCGGCGTGGTTGGTGTTGGAGATGAACACCGAGGACAGGCGGTCGAAGGTCAGCTTGCCATCGGGCTTGGGGTACTCGATGGGGGCGCACTGGCTGGCAGGCTTGAGGTACAGGTGATCGGGCTTTTCGCGGTGCAGGGTCCAGGGGATGCGGCCGCCAAGCAGCAACTGCTCGACACCAGTCATCACTGTGGCCAGGGGCAGGCCCTTCTTGAACCACTGCTTGAAGTTGCGCGCCTTGAACAGCTCGGCGTGCAGCCAGGAAGCCTCGAAGGCCTCGGGGTAGGCGGTGAGTTCGTCGTGGCGGCGGTCGGCCACCAGCGCGTCGCAGGCGGCTTCGGCGGCCAGCATGCCGGTCTTGATGGCGGCATGGCTGCCCTTGATCCGCGACGCGTTGAGGTAACCCGCGTCGCACCCGATCAAGGCGCCGCCCGGGAACACCGTCTTGGGCAGCGACAGCAGCCCGCCCACGGTGAGCGCCCGCGCGCCGTAGGCCAGGCGCTTGGCAGGCTTGCCGCCCTCGGGCGTGTCGAAGTACCAGCGGATGTTCGGGTGCGTCTTGAAACGCTGGAATTCCTCGAACGGAGACAGCCACGGGTTGCTGTAGTCCAGCCCCACCACATAGCCCACGGCCACCTGGTTGTTTTCCATGTGATAGAGGAAGGAGCCGCCGTAGGTGTGGTTGTCCAGCGGCCAGCCCGCGGTGTGCACCGCCAGCCCTGGCTGGTGACGGGCCGGGTCGATCTCCCAGACTTCCTTGATGCCGATGCTGTAGCTTTGCGGGTCGCTGTGGGCGTCCAGGCGGAAGTTCGCGATCAGCTGCTTGCCCAGGTGGCCGCGTGAGCCTTCGGCAAAGAGCGTGTAGCGCGCGTGCAGCTCCATCCCCAGCTGGAAGTTCTCGGTGGGCTGGCCGTTCTTGCTGATGCCCATGTTGGCGGTGGCCACGCCCTTGACCGAGCCGTCGGCGTTGTAAAGCACCTCGGCGGCCGGAAAGCCCGGGAAGATCTCCACGCCCAGGCCCTCGGCCTGCTGCGCCAGCCAGCGCGTGAGGTTGGCCAGGCTGATGATGTAGTTACCTTCGTTGTGGAAGTTTTTCGGCAGCAGGAAATTGGGCGTGCGCATCGCGCCCTTCTCGGACAGGAACAGGAAGGCGTCCTCGGTCACGGGCTGGTTCAGGGGCGCGCCCAGGGCCTTCCAGTCGGGGAACAGTTCGGTCAGGGCGCGCGGGTCCATGATCGCGCCCGACAGGATGTGGGCGCCGGGCTCGGAGCCTTTTTCCAGCACCACCACCGAGATGTCCTGGCCCTTGGCCTGGGACAGCTGCTTCAGGCGGATCGCGGCGGACAGGCCTGCCGGGCCTGCGCCCACCACCACCACGTCGTATTCCATCGCTTCGCGGGGGCCGTACTTCGCCAGTATCTCGTCGTGGGTCATCGTGTCTCGCAGATAATGAAATTCGGGAATGTCCTGCGGCGAAGGCCGGTCCGCCGTGCGCTGGCGGCAGCGGCCGGCCTCGCTTGCGATCGAGACATTCTATTGCGGCGGTGGGCCCGCCCCCCGCGCCCACCCACGAAGACGGACTGCCCCATGAAGCTGGAGATCCCCGAAAAAAAGAAGCTGATCTACGAGATGACCCTGCCGGTGCGCTGGGGCGACATGGACGCGATGGGCCATGTGAACAACACCCTGTACTTCCGCTACATGGAGACCATCCGCATCGACTGGTTCGGCGCCATCCAGGCCTTGCCCAATCCGCAGGGGCAGGGGCCGGTCATCGTCAATGCCTTCTGCAACTTCTACCGGCAGTTCGAATACCCGGACGACGTGCTGCTTCGGATGTACGTGAGCGACCCGGGGCGCAGCAGCTTTGAGAGCTGGACCACGATGGCGCGCGCGTCAGAGCCCGGGGTGATCTGCGCCGCGGGCGGGGCCACCACCGTGTGGACGGACTTTCCGGCGCAGAAGTCGGCGCCGCTGCCGGACTGGCTGCGCCAGCACCTCGAGTGATCTCCCTTACTTCGCGCGCGGCACGCGTCCGAGCAGGTAGAACTCGGGGTTGGGCATCATGCTGGTCGTATTGGCCATGCGGTTGGACAGTCCGAAGAAGGCCGTGATCGCGGCGATGTCCCAGGCGTCCTCGTCGTCCAAGCCGTGGGCGTGCAGGGCCTCGAAGTCGGCGTCGTTGATTTCATGCGAGCGCAGGCACACCTTCATCGCGAAATCCAGCATCGTGCGCTGGCGTGGTGTGATGTCGGCCTTGCGGTAGTTCACCGCGACCTGGTCGGCTACCAGGGGCTTCTTCTCGTAAATCCGCAGGATGGCTCCGTGGGCCACCACGCAATACAGGCACTGGTTGGCCGCGCTGGTGGCGGTGACGATCATCTCGCGGTCACCCTTGGTCAGGTGGCCGCCCTCCTTGAGCATCAACGCGTCGTGGTAAGCGAAGAACGCACGCCACTCCGCCGGCCGGCGCGCCAGCGCCAGGAACACGTTGGGCACGAAGCCGCTCTTTTCCTGCACCTCGAGGATGCGTGCGCGCAGGTCCTCGGGCAGGTCTTTCAGGTCGGGCAGGGGATAGCGGATGGACATGGGGTTTCCTTGGGGTGGTGTGGACTCGGAGCAGGCATGGGGAGGGTGTGTGAGGCGCTGCGCAAGCCGGGCCGTGTCAAGCGCCCGCCATCAGCTTGTGTACCAGGTCGGCCGTGGTGCTGGCCTTGTACTTGCGCATGAGGCGCGCCCGGTAGATTTCCACCGTGCGGTGGCTGATCGCCAGGGCCTTGCCGATCTCCTTGGAGGTCATGCCATCGAGCAGCCGCGCCGCCACCTCGCGCTCGCGCGGTGTGAGCTCGGCCCCTACGGGCCGCTGCGCGCTCAAATCCTCGAAGGACCAGATGCCCGCTTCGTGCGGCGCGCCGCGCACCAGCGCGCGCCCCATCACATGGCACCAGAACAACTCGCCGGTGGCCCGCTTCATGATGCGATCGTCGGCATAGGAGCCGCGGGCGTTGAGGATGGGGGCCATGCGCGCACCCAGTCGCTCGTATTCGTCGGCGCTGGGGTACAGCATCTGGAAAGTCTGCCCGATCAATTGATCACGCGCAGCGCCGAACATCTCGCACAGGGCCTGGTTGCAGTCGACGATGCCGCGGTTTCGCGACAGGCAAAGCCCCACGGGCGCCAGGTCGAAGGCGGTGCGGTAGTCGACGTCCATAGGGTGGGTCTTTAGGGAATACTACGTAATGCGTTACGTAGTATCGTAGCGGCTCTCCGGCGCGTGGCGTGCCGGTGTTTCCCAAAGGAGACCAGGTCCGTGAACAAGATTTTCCCCTCTGCCGCCAAGGCGCTTGAAGGCGTGGTCCGCGACGGCCAGCTGATCGCCGTCGGCGGCTTCGGCCTGTGCGGCATTCCCGAGGCCTTGATCGACGCGCTGCGTGACAGCGGCGTGAAGAACCTCACCGCCATCTCCAACAACGCGGGCATCGACGGCTTCGGCCTGGGCAAGCTCCTGGAGACGCGCCAGATCAAGAAGATGATCGCCAGCTATGTCGGCGAGAACAAGGAGTTCGAGCGCCAGTACCTGGCCGGCGAACTCGAGCTGGACTTCACGCCCCAGGGCACGCTGGCCGAGAAGCTGCGCGCCGGCGGCGCGGGCATCCCGGCCTTCTTCACCAAGACCGGCGTCGGCACGATGGTGGCCGAAGGCAAGGAGTTGCGCGAGTTCGGTGGCGAGACCTACGTGATGGAACACGCGCTGCGGCCCGACGTGGCCCTGGTCAGGGCCGACGTGGCCGACCGCTCCGGCAACCTGCGCTTCAACCTCACGGCCCGCAACTTCAACCCCGCGGCCGCCACCGCCGGCAAGGTCTGCATCGTGGAAGTGGAGCGCATCGTCGCAACGGGTGAACTGGCCCCCGACGACATCCACCTGCCCGGCATCTATGTGCACCGCATCGTGCACAACCCCACGCCCGAGAAGCGCATCGAAAAGCGCACCACCCGTCCCCGCAAGTAAAGGAGATCCTCATGCCCTGGACCCAAGATGAAATGGCCGCGCGCGCGGCGCAGGAACTGCAGGACGGCTTCTATGTGAACCTCGGCATCGGCATCCCGACGCTGGTGGCCAACCACGTGCCGGATCATGTGGAGGTGTGGCTGCAATCCGAGAACGGCATGCTGGGCATCGGCCCCTTCCCGCGCGAGGACGAGGTGGACGCCGACCTCATCAACGCTGGCAAGCAGACGGTGACCACCTTGCCCGGCTCCAGCATCTTCGGCAGCCACGACAGCTTTGCCATGATCCGCGGCGGCAAGATCAACCTGTCCATCCTGGGCGCCATGCAGGTCAGCGAGAAGGGCGACCTGG
>JBEGVR010000119.1:0-17437 GCA_041178265.1 Pseudomonadota bacterium
ACCTACGAGCGTTCGCTGCAGGTCCGTCGCCTGGCCACCGAGCTGCCGCTGTCGGCCCTGGTGCTAGAAACTGACGCGCCCGATATCCCGCCGCACTGGATCTACCGCACGGCGCAGGCGCGCGCCCAAGGCCAGGCCCAGGGGCGCAACGAGCCTGGCCACCTGCCCGCGATCGGTGCCGTGCTGGCCAGCTTGCGGGGCCTGGCGCCCGCGCAGGTGGCCGCCGCTACCCGCGCCAACGCCATTGCCGCCTTGCCCCGCCTGGGCCGCTTGCTGGCGCCCGAGGGCGACGGCGCGATACAGTCGCCCCCTTCGTGACGACCCGCGCCGTTTCCATGACATTGCCCGAAGTCAATTTCTCCGACTGCGGCAACCTGCGTTACCTGCACCTGGGCACCGAATGGGTGCAGGGGTCGATGCGCCTGGACGCGCCCGACGACCTCGACCTGGAATACGTGCAGCGCATGATGGTGTGGCTGCTATTCGTCGAACCGGCGTCGGTGGCCGCGCGCCATGCCATGCAACTGGGCCTGGGGGCTGGATCGCTCACCAAGTTCTGCCGCAGGAAGCTGCGCATGGCGACCACCGCGATCGAGCTCAATCCGCAGGTGGTCGCCGCCTGCCGCCTGTGGTTCAAGCTGCCTGCCGACGATGCCCGCCTGTCGGTGGTCCTGGGCGACGCCGCGCAGGTGGCGGCGTCCCCGCACTGGCAGGGGCGCGTCGACTCGCTGCAGGTCGACCTGTACGACCACGAGGCCGCCGCGCCAGTTCTTGACAGCGAAGCGTTTTACGCCGGCTGCCGCCGGCTGCTCACCGACGACGGCGCGATGACCGTGAACCTGTTCGGCCGGTCCTCCCGCTACGAGATCAGCCTCGAAAAGATCGGCAAGGCCTTCGGCCCCGACGCACTCTGGGCCTTCAAGCCCACGCGCGAAGGCAACACCGTGGTGCTCGCCCAACGTACGCCCACGCGTCCGCCCCGCGCGCAACTGGCCGAACGGGCCGATGCGATCCTGGCCCGCTGGGGCCTGCCAGCCCCCAAATGGGTGCGCGTTTTTCGCCCTGTGGGAATCTGAACCTAGGGTGATCCCTTAGGCGCCAGGCGCTTGGGTAGGTGAAACCCACATCGCCTCCCGGATGCGTTGCCCGGAGAATGCCGGGTCGCACTGCGCATTGAGGAGAGAACGCGTGAAGATCAAAAGCGAGCGGGATTTCGTCTCCGGGCTCATGTTCGTCATCATTGGCATCGCCTTCGCCTGGGGCGCGACCCGGTACAACGTCGGCCAGGCGGCCCGCATGGGTCCGGGCTACTTCCCGCTGATGCTGGGGGTGGTGCTGACCATCCTCGGGTTGATCGTCCTGTTCGATTCCCTGGTCGTCGAGACCGAGGACGGCGAGAAGATCGGCAAGATTGCCTGGCGGCCGCTGGGCTTCATCGTGGGTTCCAACCTGATCTTCGGCGTCCTGCTGGGGGGCCTGCCGGCCCTGGGCATTCCGGCCATGGGCCTGATCGTCGCCACCTACGGCGTGGTACTGGTCGCGGCGCAGGCCGGCGACCAGTTCCGGATCAAGGAAGTCCTGATCCTGGCCACCATCCTCGCGGCCCTGAGCTATGTCGCCTTCATCAAGTTGCTCAATCTGCAATTTCCCGTCTGGCCTTCCTTCATCGTCGGCTAAAGGGGCGGCCACATCATGGATCTCATTACCAATCTCTCCATCGGTTTCGGCGCGGCCTTCACCGTCCAGAACCTGATCTACGCCTTCATCGGCTGCCTGCTCGGTACCCTGATCGGCGTGCTCCCGGGCATCGGCCCGGTGGCCACCATCGCCATGCTGCTGCCCGCGACCTACGCGCTGCCTCCGCTGGCGGCGCTGATCATGCTGGCCGGCATCTACTACGGCGCGCAGTACGGTGGCTCCACCACTGCCATCCTGGTGAATCTGCCGGGCGAATCGTCCTCGGTGGTGACCACCATCGATGGCTACCAGATGGCCCGCCAGGGCCGAGCCGGTCCCGCACTGGCCGCCGCCGGCCTGGGCTCGTTCTTCGCGGGCTGCGTGGGCACCCTGATCCTGGCCGCCTTCGCTGCGCCCCTGACCGAGGTGGCCTTCAAGTTCGGCCCCGCCGAATATTTCTCGCTGATGATCCTGGGCCTGGTGGGTGCCGTGGTGCTGGCCTCGGGCTCGCTGGTCAAGGCCGTCGCGATGATCGTGACGGGCCTGCTGCTGGGTCTGGTCGGCACCGACGTGAACTCCGGCGTCGCCCGCTTCTCCTTCGACATCCCCGAGTTGACCGACGGTATCGGCTTCATCGTGATCGCCATGGGCGTGTTCGGCTATGGCGAGATCATCCTGAACCTGTCCAAGCCGGCGGACCAGCGCGAGGTCTTCACCGCCAAGGTGCAGGGCCTGTTTCCCACCGGCGAGGACTTCCGGCGCATGGCACCCGCTGTCCTGCGCGGTACCACCATCGGTTCGGCCCTGGGCATCCTGCCCGGTGGTGGCGCGCTGCTCTCGGCCTTCGCGGCCTACACGATCGAGAAGAAGATCAAGCTCAAACAGGGCGAGATCGCCTTCGGCAAGGGCAACATCCGCGGCGTGGCCGGCCCCGAGGCCGCCAACAACGCCGGCGCCCAGACCTCCTTCATCCCGCTGCTCACGCTGGGCATCCCGCCCAATGCCGTGATGGCGCTGATGGTGGGCGCGATGACCATCCACAACATCCAGCCGGGCCCGCAGGTCATGACCAGCAACCCGCAGCTGTTCTGGGGCCTGATCGCCTCGATGTGGATCGGCAACCTGATGCTGATCATCCTGAACCTGCCGCTGATCGGGATGTGGATCAAATTGCTCACGATTCCCTATCGCTGGCTGTTCCCCGCCATCGTCCTGTTCTGCGCGATCGGCGTGTACTCCACGCAGAACAACACCTGGGACATCTGGATGGTCGCCCTGTTCGGCGTGATCGGCTACACCTTCCTCAAGCTCGGGTGCGAGCCTGCGCCCCTGCTCCTGGGCTTCATCCTGGGCCCGATGATGGAGGAGTACCTGCGCCGCGCCCTGCTGCTTTCGCGCGGCGACTGGAGCGTTTTTCTCACCCGCCCGCTGTCGGCCAGCCTGCTGGCGGCGGCCGTCCTCCTGCTGGTGATCGTGCTGCTGCCCTCGGTGCGCCGCAAGCGCGAGGACGTCTTCCACGAAGAAGAGTGACCTGAGCGATTCCCTCGGGCAAACGGCACCCTCGGGTGCCGTTTTCGCTGCAGTGCCACAATCCGTGCAGGAGTACGCATGACCCCGCCCGTACGGCAACCCGCTTCACACCCCTTGCGGGTTGCGCTTCACAACGAAATCCATGCCCGACCGCCCGAGGCGATGGCGTCCACCATGGCGATCAGCCACATGGTGATGCTTGGCAACGCCTCCGAACGCGCAGCCAGCCGGGCCCATGTGGCCGCCCTGCTGCGAGACCACCACCTGCCGCCGCCCGACGCCGACTGCAGCCACCTGCGGGTGGACGTGGGCGGCATCCGCCTGCGCTGGGAACTCCATACCGAATTCGTCACCTGGACCTTCACCCGCACGCCCTTCGACGCCGCCGACTTCGGCGAACGCGAACCCACCCCCGCCCTGGACCACGTGCCCCGCGAGTGGCTGCAGCAGGTGCCGGGCCAGTGCCTGGCGAGCATGCACCTGTGGGTATTGCCGTCCGACGCCTTCGGCACCCGTTCGCTGGTGCGCCATGTGCTGCGCGAAGACACGCTGGTCGGGTCCTCCGTCGCCGATGGCCACGGCGAGGTCTACACCGATTTCGCGCTGCATGCCGACGGCTTCTCCCGCACGGTGCTGCTGGCCGGGGGCATGACACCGCGCCGTCTGGGCCGCCTGGTGCAGCAGCTGCTCGAAATCGATGGCTACCGCATGATGGCCCTGCTGGGCCTGCCGGTGGCCCGCGAGGCATTCGCGGTCCTGGGCAAGGCCGAGAGCGAGCTGGCCGGTCTGGCTGGTGCGATCCGCGCGGCCCGCCGCGAGGACGAACCCCAATTGCTGGACCGGCTCACCACGCTGGCCGGCGAGGTCGAGAGCCAGTACGCGGCCTCGCATTCGCGCTTCTCGGCCAGTGCCGCTTATTTCCAGCTGGTCGACCGGCGTATCGCCGACCTGGGCGAGTCGCGCCTGGCGGGCCTGCAGACGCTGGGTGAGTTCGTGCAACGGCGCCTCGCGCCCGCGCGCAGCACCTGCGAGTGGGCGGCGCGTCGGCAGGACGCGCTGTCGCAGCGCGTATCCCGCATCAGTAATCTGCTGCGCACCCGCGTGGAGATCGAGCAGCAGGAAAGCAGCCAGGAGCTGCTGGCCGCCATGAACCGTCGCCAGGAGCTGCAGCTCAAACTGCAGTCCACCGTGGAAGGCCTGTCGGTCGCCGCCATCACCTACTACATCGTGGGCCTGGTGAGTTACCTGGCCAAGGGCGCGACTGCCCTGGGCTGGCCCTGGTCGCCCGAGACCACCTCGGCGGCGGCCATCCCGGTCGTCGTGGCGGTGATCTGGATCCTGCTGCGGCGCCGGCACGCGCGCCTCAAAGGCTCCTGACCGGACGGCGCATCGGGCGGCCCGCGCGTGGCGCGCGGATTCGCGCAACGAGGTTCACATCAAAATTCATATCGAGGACACAGACAACATGGACATGGGAATCAAGGGCCGCTGGGCACTGGTGGGCGGCGCGAGCAAGGGACTGGGTCTGGGCTGTGCACGCGCGCTGGCCCGCGAGGGTGTGCACGTAGTGATGGTCGCGCGCGGCGCGCAGGTGCTGGAGCAGGCTGCCGCCGCCCTGCGCGCGGATCCTGGCCTGCCGGCGGGTACCCAGGTGATGCCGGTGGCGGCCGATATCACCACGCCCGAGGGACGCGCTGCTGCCTTCGCTGCGCATGCCGATTACGACATCGTGGTCACCAACGCTGGCGGCCCGCCGCCTGGCGACTTCCGCGACTGGGCCCGCGAGGACTGGATCCGCGCGGTGGATGCCAACATGCTCACGCCCATCGAATTGATCAAGGCCACGGTAGACGGCATGGCCGCCCGCGGCTTCGGCCGCATCGTGAACATCACCTCCAGTGCCGTGAAGGCGCCCATCGACATCCTGGGCCTGTCCAACGGCGCGCGTAGCGGCCTGACCGGCTTCGTGGCGGGCGCGGCCCGGGCCCAGCGCCTGGCGGCGGCCAACGTCACGATCAACAACCTGCTGCCGGGCGCCTTCGACACCGACCGCCTCCAGGGCACCCTGGAAGGCGCCGCAAAGAAGACGGGCCAGCCCCTGCAGGCCATCACCGAGGCGCGGCGCAAGGGCATCCCGGCCCAGCGCTTTGGCCACCCTGACGAATTCGGCGCCACCTGCGCCTTCCTGTGCAGCGTGCACGCCAGCTACATCACAGGGCAGAACGTGCTGATCGACGGCGGCGCCTACCCGGGCACGTATTGAACGATCAGCGAGCCGCCGGTCCGCCGGACAGGTTCATCGTTTGCGCTGGACGATCAGGTTGCGGCGTGCGTCCTCGGGATACGCGAAGGTGACCGCGCCGTTCTTCACCTGCCCCATCACCAGCAGGTTGGCGCTGACGGCGTCCTTGTCGTCTGCGCTGAAGGGGCGCTCGTAGGTCGAGACCACCCCGTAATAGGGGCGCGGCATGTTCTCCAGGGCCTGCTTGATGGCGGGTCCGGTCAGCTCGCCGTGGCGGATCCCGAACAGGGCATACAGCAGCAGGTAGGTGGTGTCATAGGCCTGTGCCGCCGCCATGGGCACGGGGATCCTGCGCACCTTGAACTTGCGCGCGTACGCCGAAAGGAAGGCTGCGCGGCGTTCGTTGCTGGGTTCTGCGATGAAGGTCTGCGCCATCAGCGCGCCCTCGGCGGCCTCGCGCGCGCCGTCGATGAAATACGGAAACGACAGCGGCCAGCCGCCGACCTGCGGCACATTCCAGCGCAGCGCCTGCCGTCCGAGCGCGATGGCGGCGTTTTCCTTGCCCACGGTGTAGCTGAAGATGACATTGGCCCCGGCGGCGCGTGCCGCCTTGAGCGATTCGGTGAGGTCTTGCGTGCCCAGCGCAAAGCGGGCCACGTGCACCGGCTCGAGTTGGCGCACGGCCAGCGCCTTGCGCACATCGGCCAGGCCCGCCTCTCCGTAGCCCGAGGTGTCGGCGAAGATCGCCACCCGCGTCCATCCGCGCCTGACCAGGTCGGCAACCACGAAGTCGGCCTGCAGCCCGTCGCGCGCGGAGGTGCGAAACACATAGCTGTCGCGCGGCGCAAAGCGCGCCGTCACCGGGCTACCGGCGGCGCAGGGCACGAGCAGGGGAATCTTGTTCTGCTGGAATACGTCCAGCGCCGCCATCGCCACGCCGGTGTTGCAAAAGCCGATCGTCGCCACCACGCGTTCGGCGGCCAGCGCGCGCGCCTGCGCCAGGCCAGTGGGCGGGTCGGCCTTGTCGTCCTTGACCACCAGCTCGAGGGGGCGGCCCAGGTAGCCGCCGACCGCGTTGATTTCCTCGACGGCGAGCTGGATGCCTTGCAACATCGGAATCCCGAAATCGGAGGACCCGCCTGTGAAAGGACCGATGACGCCGATGCGCAAGGGAGGCTGGGCGGGCTGGGCTCCGGTGGTGACGGACATGGCGGCCAGGCAGGCCGTAGCGAGGAATCGGCGCATGGAGTACCCCTCTGGAATTGAATTCCATAGTATTCGCCCGTCCTCCCGCCACAATGCTGTGCACACCCTGAAGGAGAGGTCTGCATGCGGTATGAAGCACGCCGTGGTGACGCCCCAGCCAGCTGGGAGCCGGCGGCCGCGGGCTGGCTGGCGCGCCTGCGGTCCCGGGCTGCCCAGCCCCCACTGCAGCCCCGGCAGCCGCTGGCGTGCCAGTCGGGCCTGATCGGTTCGGTCGAGCCCGCGTTGCTGGCGCCGCTGGAGTTGCCCTGCCTGCAGCGCGCGCAGGTCGCGGGCCAGGCGGGCTGGCGGGTCACCGGGCCGCTGACCGACAGCCTGCGGGTGCTCGCACTGGCCCTGCGCGCGGCGGGCCGGGTCCGGGCCTGGCGCGATGAATCACTCGCGGTGCGTGATGAATCGGGACGCGCGTTGGGTGAAGTCGAGCGCGGCGTCACCCGCCTGCTCGGGATCGCCACCGAGGCCGTGCACTTGCTGGGCCTTTCGCCCGATGGCCGCCACTGGGTGCAGCAGCGCGCCCTGACTAAGCCCGACGATCCCGGCTTGTGGGACACGCTGGTGGGCGGCATGGTGCCGGCCGGTGAGTCGATCGAGAGCGCGCTCGCGCGCGAGTGCGTCGAAGAGGCGGGACTGGACCTGGCGCGGCTGCCCACCCTGCGGCGGGGCGGCTGGGTGTCGACGCAGCGGCCCACACCGGGCACACCCGGGGGCTACACCGTGGAGCGGATTGCCTGGTTCCTCGCCGAGGTTCCGGTGGATGTCGAGCCCGCCAACCAGGACGGCGAGGTGGCCCAGTTCCGCCTGATGACGGCCGATGAAGTGCGCGCGCAGCTGGCAGCGGACGGTTTCACGCTGGATGCGGCGCTGATGCTGCTGGCCGCGGGCGTGCCGCCGCCAGTGCCCTGAGGCGGCGGGCCTGCCGCTTATCGCAGGCGCAGCACGGACCAGCCGTTTTCGCGCGCCCAGGCCTCCAGGCGCGGGTCGGGGTCCACGGCCACCGCGCGGTTCACCGCCTGCAGCAGGGGCAGGTCGTTCGCCGAGTCGCTGTAGGCGGTGCTGTCGTAGTCGTCCAGCGCGCGTCCGCGCTGCGCCAGCCAGGCCGACAGGCGCGTGACCTTGCCTTCGCGCATGTTCGGCAGGCCCCGGGTGCGGCCGGTGAAGCGGTCCCCGTCGGTCTCCACCTCGGTCGCGATGAGGTGTTCGATGCCGAAATCCGCTGCCGTCAACTCCGTGATGTAGCGGTTGGTGGCGGTGGTCATGACCACCAGGTCGCCCGCGCGCCGGTGGGCTTCGACCAGGTCACGTGCCGCCCGCGGGATGCGTGGCCGCACCTGGCGCTGCAGGAAGTCGCGCCGCACCGGTTCCAGGTCGGACAGCGTGCGGCCCGCGAGCGTCGAGACATAGAAATCGGCGAAGTCGGCGGCATCCACGGTGCCCGCCTGGTAGTCCGCTTCCATCTGCAGGTTGCGCGGCGCGAAGTGGGCCCGATCCAGCAGGCCGGCATCCATCAGGTAGTCGCACCACAGGACATCGCTGTCCCCCGCCAGCAGGGTGTGGTCCAGGTCGAAGAGGGTCAGTTTCACGGCTGCCGCAGGTGCCAGGCCTTGGGACGGGTGAAGGTGGCGATGCCGTGCGTGGACAGCGTCAGGCCCACGCCCGAGTCGCCCACGCCGCTCCAGGGCAGGCGCGGGCTGACGCGGTCGCAGCAATTCCAGTACACGCTGCCGGCGTGGACCTGGGCCAGCAGGCGGCGGGCGCGCGCGCCATCGGGCGTGTAGACGCCGGCGGTCAGGCCGTAGCGCGTGTCGTTCATCAGGCGCACGGCCTCGTCGTCGCCCGACACCTTCTGGATGCCGATCACCGGGCCGAAGCTTTCTTCCCGCATCAGGTCCATGCGATGGTTCACGTTCGAGAAGACCGTGGGCTCGAACCAGTGGCCCGGGCCGGGCCGGATTTTTCCTCCGAGCAGCAGCGTGCCGCCCTTGGCCCGCGCATCGTCGACCTGGGCCTGCAGCACCTGCAGCTGCGGGGCGCGGGTGATCGCGCCGATGTAGGTGTCCTCGGAGAGCGGGTCTCCCATGCGAAAGCCGCGCACCGTCTCGACGAAGTGCGCGACGAAGGCGTCATGGATCTTTTCGTGCACGTAGATGCGCTCGACCGAGCAACAGCTCTGACCGGTGTTGTACATCGCGCCATCGGCCAGCGATTCGGCGGCGGACTTCGGGTCGGCGTCGTCGCAGACGTAGGTGGGGTCCTTGCCGCCCAGCTCCAGTTGCAGCTTGATGAAGCGGTCGCCAACCGCGCGGGCGATGCGCTGGCCGGTGGCGTGCGAGCCGGTGAAGAACACGCCGTCCACGCGCTGCGCCAGCAGGACCTGGCCCACCTCGCCGCTGCCGACCAGGCAGGCCATCACGGCTGGCGGCACACCCGCCTCATGCAGCAGTCGGGTGAGGGCCAGGCCGGTGCGGGCCGCGTATTCGGAGGGCTTGTACAGCACTGCGTTGCCTGTGAGCAGCGCGGGCAGGATCACGTTGCAGCCGACGAACCACGGGTAGTTCCAGGCCGAGATATTGGCCACGACACCCAGCGGCGCGTGCTCGATCTCCTCGGTCATGCCGCCTTCGGCGAACACCGATTCGCGGGCGATGCTGGCCTCGACCTGCGCGAGGAAGAAGTCGATCCGCGGCAGCAGCCCATTGAGCTCGTTGCGGGACATGCGTATCGGCTTGCCGGTCTCTTCGGTCATGACCTGTGCGAGCGTTTCCAGCTCGCGCACCACGGCGGCACGGAATTTCTCGATGCAGGCCTTACGCTGCGCCAGGGGCAGGGCGGCCCATGCGGGCTGGGCGGCGCGGGCCGCGGCGGCTTTCGCGGCCACCGAGGCGGCATCGTCGGCGGGCAGGGTGGCGATCAGGGCGCCTGTTGCGGGGTTGTGCAGGGGCAGGGTCGTCATGTGTTGCGTGCCACGCGGGCGGCGTCCAGGAAGTCGTGCAGCAGCGGCGTGTCATCGACCACGCCCAGGCCGGGAAAATGGAATTCGGGGTGCCATTGCACCGCACTCACCCAGGCCGCGCCAGTGTGGCGGATCGCCTCGACCATGCCGTCTTCGGGGCAGACGGCTTCCACCACGAAGCCGGGCGCCAGCTGCTTGACGCCCTGGTGGTGGACGCTGTTGATGGTGTGGGGGTGCGTCCCGAGCAATTGGGCCAGCCGGCTGCCAGGCAGGATGTCGACCGCGTGAAAGTGATGGTCATAGGCCGCCGCGTCGCGGTGCACGCGCGCCCCTGGCTTTTGCGTGGTGATGTCCTGGTAGAGGCTGCCGCCATGCGCCACGTTGATCACTTGCAGGCCGCGGCAGATGCCAAACACGGGCTTGCCGGCCGCCTCGAAGGCCCGCAGCAGTGCGATCTCGTACAGGTCCCGCTGGCGGTCACCGCTCCATTCGGGGCGCAGCGGCGCCTCGCCGTAGTGGCCGGGCCAGACGTCGGCGCCACCATGCAGCACCAGGCCATCGAGCCACTGCGCGTAGTCTTCGACCGTCACGTCGCCGCGGGCCGTATCGCCCAGGGGCGAGGGAATCATCACCGGCAAGGCGCCCGAGGCCATCACCCAGTGCACGGTCGACTGCTCGATCCACTGCAGGGTCTTGGAGGGCGCTGCCTTGCGGCCCGCATCGGGATGCAGCAGGCAGGCGCTGATGCCGATCTTCAGGCGCGCGCTCATTTACATCGCGGCCTTGAACAGACGCTCGAAATCGGCCGCCGTGCAGGGGCGGGGATTGGTCTGGTGGCAGATGTCCCGGATGGCGATGTCCACCAGCCGCGGCAGGTGGGCAGCAGTCACGCCGTGCGCGGCCAGGGTGCCGGTGATGCCGATGCGCGCCTTGAGCTGCCGCAGCCAGGGCACGAAGGCCGCGCCACCCCCGGTCACGCCGCACACATGCGCCAGCTCGTTGAACTTGGCCGGCGCCGCCTCGAAGTTCCAGGCCATCACCGTGTCCAGCATCAGCGCGTTGGCCAGACCGTGGTGCAGGTCGCAGACGGCGCCCAGGGCGTGGGCGCAGGAGTGCACCGCGCCCAGGTCCTTCTGGAAGGCGATGGCCCCCATCATCGAAGCCATCATCATGTCGCCGCGCGCGGCGAGATCGCCCGGCCGCTCGACGGCGATGGCCAGGGCGCGCGCCGCAATGCGCGTGCCTTCCAGCGCGATGCCGTCGCACAGCGGGTGGTAGGCGGGCGAGAGGTAGCTTTCGATGTTGTGCGTGAGGGCATCGATACCGGTAGCGGCCGTCACCGACGGGGGCAGGCCCAGCGTCAGCTCCGGGTCGGCAAACACCTTCCTGGCCAGGATCAGGGGGCTGAAGACCACGCGCTTGAGGTGCGTGTCGTTCTCGCTCACGACCGAGGAGCGGCCCACTTCGGAGCCGGTTCCCGCGGTGGTGGGCAGGGCGATGAAGTGGGGCAGGGGGTGGACGATGGGGCGTACTTTCGGGTGGTCCCACACGTACTCGAGGATGTCGCCCTCATGGGTGGCCGCCACGCCGACCACCTTGGCCACATCCAGCGCGGCGCCACCGCCGAAGCCGATGATGCAGTCGGCGCGGTGGGCCTTGTAGGCGGCGGCACCGTCCATCACCTGCGAGGCCGTGGGATTGCCGAAGACGCCGCTGTAGACCGCCACGTCCAGCCCGCCCAGGTGCGTGCGAAATTCCGCCAGCACGGGCAGGGTGGCCAGCGCGCGGTCGGTGACGATCAGCGGCCGCTGGCAGCCCTGGGCGCGCAGGTGCTCGCCGACAAGTTTGCGTGCGCCGGCGCCGAACTGGATGGCAGTGGGAAATGAGAAGCCGTGGATGCTCATGTCGTTTCAGGCCGCAGGCGGCCCCTCAGGGGTTTCAGATGATTTCGAAATAGCGCTTGCGTTCCCAGTCGGTGACCGCGTCCTGCCACTGGCGCCACTCCCACTCCCGCGTCGACGCGAAGTGGTCCACGAAGGTGTCCCCCAGCCAGTCGCGCGCGATGCGGCTCTGGCTGAAGATGCGGGTGGTTTCGATCAGGCTGCGGGGCGCCCGCGGCATGTTCTCGGCGCCCTGGTTGGTGCCGGTGATGGGCGGCGCGGTGAGCTTGAGCCCCTTTTCCACGCCGTGCAGGCCGGCGGCGATGACCGCGGCCATGGCCAGGTAGGGGTTGACGTCGGCCCCGGGGCAGCGCGTCTCCAGCCGGGTGGACTTGGGCGAGCCGGCGATCACGCGAAAGCTCGCAGTGCGGTTGTCCAGACCCCAGGTGGGCTTGACTGGCGCCCAGAAGCCGTCGACCAGGCGCTTGTAGCTGTTGATGGTGGGCCAGAACATCGGCGCGAATTCCATCAGGCAGGCTACCTGGCCGGCCAGGTAGCTTTCGAAGACGCGGCTCATCTTGCGCGGCGACTTCGCGTCGTAGAACAGATTGGTCTTGCCGTCCGAGAGGCTCTGGTGGATGTGGCCGCTACAGCCTGGGTATTGCTGGCTCCACTTGGCCATGAAGCTGGGCATGATGCCGAAGCGCTTGCCGATCTCGCGGGCCCCGGACTTGAACAGGATCGCGCGGTCGGCCTGTTCCAGCGCCGGCGAAAAGGCGATGGCGGCCTCATAGACGCCAGGACCGGTCTCGGTGTGCAGGCCTTCGATCGGCACGCCGAAGGCGCCCATCTCGTCCATCAAGGCATTGAAGAAGCCGGGGTTGTCGGCCATGCGCAGGAGCGAATAGCCGAACATGCCGGGCGTGATCGGTTCCGGGTCGACGCCCTTCTTGCCCGCCCAGGTCTGTGGCGTCTCTCGGAAGTTGAACCACTCGAACTCCATGCCCGCCATGGGCGCCAGGCCCATCCTCTCGGCGCGCGCGAGCACCCGCTTGAGCGTCTGGCGCGGGCACACCGGGTAGGGGCTGCCGTCGGCGCTCACGAAGTCGCCGAGGAAGAAGGGCACGCCGCCATCCCAGGGCACGCGCCGTGCGGTGTTCAGGTCGACCCGGGCCAGGGCGTCGGGAAAACCATGGTGCCAGCCCGTGACCTGGGTGTTGTCGTAGCAGTTGTCCTGGCTGTCCCAACCGAACACCACGTCGCAGAAGCCGAAGCCGCCGCCCGGTCCCGGGTCGGCGGCGCCTTCGAACTTGCTGATATGCAGGTACTTGCCCCGCAAGATGCCGTCGATGTCGCTGACGGCGACCTTCACCTTGGAGGCGCCCTCCTTGCGCAGGGCGGCGAGGGCGGGGTGCAGCTTGGCAGTGGCCACGGTGTGTCTCCTGGTAAGCGTTGCGGGAGGCGTCTCAGGCGGCCGGGCGGCCCGAGGCGATGCCCAGGTCCTGGAGGGCCAGGGACACCGCATGCACTGCCTGCGCCATCTCGTTGCGGCCGATCGCGCCGATGCAGCCGACCCTGAAGGTCTCCACCTGGGTGAGCTTGCCCGGGTAGAGGATGAAGCCACGCTTGCGCGCGGCCTCGTAGAAAGCCCTGAACTCGTAGCGGGCGTCGCCTGGCGCATGGAAGGTGACGATGATGGGCGCCTGCACCTTCGAATCGAGGAAGGGCCGAAAGCCCAGGGCCGCCATGCCTTCGACCAACGTGCGGCAGTTGTCCGTGTAGCGTGCCAGGCGCGCGACCTGGCCGCCCTCGGCCTCGAACTGCGCGATCGCCTCGGCCAGTGCCACCACCACGTGCGTGGGGGGCGTGAATCGCCACTGGCCCGTCTTTTCCATGTACGCGTATTGGTCGTGCAGGTCCATCGCCAGCGACTGACTGTGGCCGGCGCAGCCGTCCAGGATGGCCTTGCGCAGAAACACGAAGCCCATGCCCGGCACGCCCTCCAGGCATTTGCCGCTGGCGGCCACCAGGGCGTCGAAGCGGACCTTGCGCGCATCGATCGGCAGGGCGGCGAAGGAACTCATGGCGTCGACGATCAGGCCCTTGCCCAGTCGCTCGCAGGTGGCGGCGACCTCGGGCAGGGGATTGAGGACGCCGGCGCCGGTTTCGCAGTGGATCAACACCACGTGGGTGATGCTCGGGTCCCGGGTCACGGCGGCCTCGACGGCGGCTGCCGTGACCGGCTGGTCGTCCGGGAAGGCTACGCTGGTGGCGCGTCGCCCCATCAACGACGTGAGCCGGGCCGCGCGCTTGCAGTAGGCGCCGTTATCGAGCACCAGCACATGGCCCTCGTGCGGCACCACGGTGGCCACCGCGGCCTCCACGCTGAAGGTGCCGCTGCCCTGAAGGGGCACCACCACATGGCTGTCCTCGCCGTGCACGATCCGCAACAGGCTGGCGCGCACACGGGCGGTGACCTGGTTGAAGTCGTTGTCCCAGGAGCCCCAGTCACGCAGCATGGCCAGCTTGGTGCGCAAGGTGGTGGTCAGGGGGCCGGGGGTCAGCAGGATCGGGTCACGGTCCATCGGGATGTCCTTCGATGTCTTGGATGCGGTTCTCGTCGCGGGTTCAGCCCCGCCAGGCTTGGGTGCGCCGGTTCACCCACCAGGCCAGGGCCATGAAGGCCAGGGTGGCGACGGTCGAAGCGGCGGCAATCATCACCGCCATGGCGGCGGCGGCGCCCATCTCGCCCGCCTCGTCCAGGTTCAGGATGGCGATGGAGGCCACCTTGGTTTCGGGCGAATACAGGAACACCACCGCCGAAATCGTGGTCATGGCGTTCACGAAGAAATAGCGGGCGATGTCCACCAGCGCGGGCGTACAGATCGGCACCGTGACCTTCCAGAAGGTCTTGTAGAACGGCACCTTGAGCGAGGCGCTGACGGACTCGAACTCGCCATCGAGCGCCTTGAGCGCCGTGACCGCGGTCAGGTGGCCCGTGGTGTAGAAGTGGACGATGGTGCACAGCGTCAGCAGGGTGATGGTGTGGTACAGGCCATTGAGCGGATTGCCCGGTTCGTTGAAGAAGAAGATATAGCCCAGGCCCAGCACCAGGCCCGGCACTGCCATCGGCAGCATCGCCAGCAGGCGCACAGGCCCGCGCAGGGCGCGCGCACCCTGGGTCTTTTCTAGCAGGTAGGCACCGCAGAACACCAGCATCGTGCCGAAGACCGCAGTGCCGGCGGCCATCTTCAGGCTGTTCACGAAGGCAACGCCCACCTCGGCGTCGACCAGACCCATCACGTAGTGGTTCAGGCTCGGCTTGAGGTTGTAGGGCCAGAAGGTGGCGAAGGAGGCAAACACCGCCATCCCCAGCATGGCCAGCACCAGCAGCGCGATCACGAGGCAATACAGGGTCATCACGGTGTCGAAGCCGCGCGACGGCCGGGGCCGCAGGGGCGTGGCGCGCGCGGTGAGCATCGCGGTCTGGCGGCGGCTGACCCAGTGGTCGACCCCGAAGGTGAGCACCGCGGGCGCCAGCAGCAGGATGGCCACCACCGCGCCGCGCGCGAAATCCTGCTGGCCGATCACCAGCTTGAACACGTCGGTGGCGAGCATGTTGAAATTGCCGCCGATCACCTTCGGAATGCCGAAATCGGTGATCACCAGCGTGAACGCCACCAGCGCCGCCGAGATCAGCCCGTACTTGGCGCCCGGCAGGGTGATGGTGAAGAACTTGCGCGCCGCGCGCGTGCCCATGGCGTCGGCCGCTTCATACAGGCGGGCGTCGGACATCGACAGCGCGGTCACCAGGATCATCAGGACGTGGGGGAAGACCGCAAAGCACTCGCCAGCCACGATACCCGCCGCACCGTAGATCTCGGAGATGCCGACCGCCTGCAGCCACGATTTGAGGACACCCTGGTTGCCGAACCAGTAGATCAAGGAGATAGCCGATAGCAGCGAGGGCGCCAGCAGCGGCACCAGGGTGATGCCGCGAAACAGCGCCTTGAGTGGCATGCACGAGCGCGTGAGCGCGTAGGCGAAGCCGAAGGCCAGCGGCACGGTGATCAGGGTCACGAGGGCCGACACCCACACGCTGTTCCAGAGGCTCTGGAGCAGGGCGGGCGTGCGCGCGTAGGCGATGAAGTTGGCCAGGCCCACGAACTCGCCCGCCGTGTCCTGCAGGGCCTGCACCAGGATGGCCAGCAGGGGCAGCGCCAGGAAGGCCACCAGCACCAGGGCCACTCCCGCCAGCGCCAGGTGGGCGATCCGATCGCTCCATGGGGTGTGCTGGCGCACCGGCGCCAGCTGCGTCGTGGCAAGCGCCGCTGCCATCAGAACACCTTCAGGCGTTCGGGCAGCAGCTTCAGCCGCAAGGGTGAACCCACGTCCAGCGAGGCCTCGGACAGGTAATTGAGCGAGAGGTAGACCGTCAGCCGCCCGGGCTGCACCGTGGGCGCCGTCACATGCACGTGGCAGTGCGAGCCCAGGAACTCGATCTTCTCGATGCGGGCGTCGAAGGCATGCGCATCATCCGCGCCGACGCGGGCGATCAGGTCCTCCGGCCGCAGGTAGACGCGCGCCTCGCGGTCCTCGCCGGGGTAGGGGATATCCAGTGCACCCAGACGCAGGCGCCCGGCGTGCACGCGCGCTGGCAGCACATTGGCCTTGCCTACGAAGTCGGCCACGAAGGGCGAGGCCGGCTCGCGGTACACCGCCAGGGGCGTCCCCACCTGTTCGACCGTGCCCTGGTTCATCACCACGATGCGGTCGGCCACGGCCAGGGCTTCCTCCTGGTCGTGAGTGACCATGATGGTGGTCACACCCAGCTTCTGCTGCAAGGAGCGGATCTCCTGGCGCAGTCGCACCCGCTCGAGTGCGTCCAGCGCCGACAGCGGCTCGTCCAGCAGCAGCAGGCGCGGCGAGGTGGCCAGCGCCCGCGCCAGGGCGATGCGCTGCTGCTGTCCGCCCGAAAGCTGCGTGGGGTACTTGCTGCCGCTGCCTGGCAGCCTCACCAGCTGCAGCAGCTCCTCGACGCGCGCGGCGATCTGCGTGCGACCGATCTTGCGATTGACCAGGCCATAGGCGATGTTGTCCGCCACCGAGAGGTTGGGAAACAGCGCATAGCTCTGGAACACGATGCCGTAATCGCGCTGCGCCGGCGGCAGGCGCGAGACATCGCGCAGGGCGCCGTCAGCCCCGTCCTGCCAGACCTCGCCGGCGGTCTGCACCTCCAGGCCGGCGATGATGCGCAGCAAGGTCGTCTTGCCGCAGCCCGAAGGGCCGAGGAAGCAGACGAACTCGCCGCGCCGTATTTCCAGGTTGACGTCGTGCAGCGCAGTGAAGCTGCCGAAAGTCTTGCGGACATGCCGCAGGTCAAGGGAGAGATCGGCAGTCAACGTCCGGTAGCCTCACTTCGTCTCAGCGCTTCTCGGACTTGGCGTTGTAACGCTTGGTCCACTCGGCCAGGATGCGCTCGCGGTTGTCGGCGGCCCACCCGAAGTCCAGCTTGACCAGGCGCGCCTCGTAGTCCTTGGGCACGTGCGGCAGGGGCGGGGCGACGCCAGGCTGCGCGGTGATCGCGAAGTTCTTGCCGTAAAGGATCATGGCGTCCTTGCTCGAGGCCCAGTCGGCCAGCTTCTTGGCGGCCTCGAGCTTCTTGGTGCCCTTGTGGATCGCGAAGGCCTCGAGGTCCCAGCCCAGGCCCTCTTTCGGGAACACAAGGTCGATCGGCGCGCCCTTGGCCTTGTTGGTGCTGGCGCGGTACTCGAACGAGATACCCACCACGTATTCACCCGACGCCGCCATGTTGCAGGGTTTGGAGCCCGAGTGCGTGTACTGGGCGATGTTCTCGTGCAGGGCGTCCATGTACTTCCAGCCGCCGCCTTTTCC
>JBEGVR010000120.1:0-2887 GCA_041178265.1 Pseudomonadota bacterium
CCGCAGGCCGAAGCCCGCAACATCGCCGAGTGGATTGCCAAGGGCGCGGCCAAGTGAGGCACGGAAGTGAGTTAAGGTTCGGTTTGCTGTTTTTATTCCCAAGGAGAGTTCCATGAAAAACCGTCGCGAGATGCTCCAGCACAGCGCCGTGGTCGCCGGCTTGCTGGCCTCCACCGGCCTGTTTCCGCAGTTTGCGCATGCGGCCTTCAACAAGAATGCGTTCGACGCCAAGACCGTGGCCGAAGCCGTCAAGGCCTATGGCGGTGGCGCCATCACCGAGAGCAAGGACGTCACCGTCACCGGCCCGGACATTGCTGAAAACGGCGCCGTGGTGCCGCTGGGCGCCAGCACCGCGCTTGCTGGCGTCAAGCACCTCTTGATCCTGGTCGAGAAGAACCCCTCGGTGTTGGTGGCCATGTTCAACGTCACCGACGCCATCGACGCCAACATCGCCACGCGCTCGAAGATGGGCCAGTCCTCAGACGTCTATGCCGTGGCCATCATGAACGACGGCCGCGCCCTCTTCGCCAAGAAGGAAGTCAAGGTCACCCTCGGCGGCTGCGGCGGCTGATGGCCCGCGCCCATCCCCTCATTCACTGAATTTCCGGAGATCACCATGGCAGATCCGATGCGCATCCGCGCCCAGTCTTCCGGCGGCAACGCCGTCGTCCGCGTCCTCATGAGCCACGAGATGGAGTCCGGCCAGCGCCGCGACTCGGCTGGCAAGCTGGTGCCAGCCTGGCACATCCAGGAGGTCACCGCCTCGCACAACGGCAAGGTCGTGATGACCGCCGAGTGGGGCCCGGCCGTGGCCAAGAACCCCTACCTGCAATTCACCGTCAAGGGCGCCAAGGCCGGCGACAAGATCACCCTGAACTGGAAAGACAACAAGGGCGACAGCCGCACCGACGAAGCCACCGTCAGCTGAAAAACAAAACGGCCTTGAGAGGGGCCAAGGAGCAGACATGAAGCATTGGACCTTGGCGGCCGCGGCCGCCTGCGCGCTGCTGGCCCTGCCGGCCCTGGCGCAAAAAACCACCAGCCAGGGCATCGACGAATACCGTGCCATGCTGCAGGACGGCAACCCTGCCGAGCTGTTCGAGGCCAAGGGCGAGGACCTCTGGAAGCAAAAGCGCGGGCCCAAGAATGCCTCGCTCGAGCGCTGCGACCTGGGCAAGGGTCCGGGCGTGGTCAAGGGGGTCTTTGTCGAGCTGCCGCGCTACTTTGCCGACACCCAGCGGGTGCAGGACCTCGAGTCGCGCCTGCTCAGCTGCATGGAGACCTTGCAGGGCCTGAACGCCGTCGAGATCGCCAAGACGCCTTTTGGCCGCGGCGAGATGAACAACCTGACGGCTCTGGCCACCTGGATCGCGGCCGAGTCCAAGGGCCAGCGGTTCAACCTGCCTACCAGCCACGCCCAGGAAAAGGTGTTCTACGAGGTGGGCAAGCGCCTGTTCTTCCAGCGCGGCGGCACGCACGACTTTGCCTGCGCCTCCTGCCATGGCGAGGAGGGCAAGCGCATCCGCCTGCAGGACCTGCCGCTGCTCACCAAGAACCCGGGCGACGGCGTGGGCTATGCCGCCTGGCCGGCGTACCGCGTCTCCAATGGCCAGATGTGGGGCATGCAGCAGCGCCTGAACGACTGCTACCGCCAGCAGCGCTTTCCCTATCCGGGCTTTGCCAGCGACGCCACCGTCGCGTTGAGCGTGTACCTGGGCGTCAATGCCAAGGGCGCGGCCTCGATCGCACCCTCCATCAAACGTTGAGGAAGCAAGCCATGACCCCCCGCATGAAACACATCTTGCTGGCCGCTCTAGGTGCCGCCGCCCTGGCCGGTTGCGCCAGCCTGCCCAGTTCCGCCGAGCTCGACACCCTGACCGACGCCATCGTCAAGGCGTCCTTCCGCAGCGAAGGCCAGGCCAACGTCGACCGCCTGCTGCGCGCCGACGAAACCAACCGCGCCTGCAGCCAGGCCGACGCCGCTGGCAAGCCGCTGGACGAGAAGCTGGCCAAGGCCATCGAGGCCAGCAACCTCAAGGCCGTGAAGTGGCCCGCCGACGGCAAGTTCCTGGGCGACTGGAAGCAGGGCGAGGCCATTGCGCAAAGCGGCCGCGGCCTGACCTGGACCGACCCGGCCAAGATGGCCAACGGCGGCAACTGCTACAACTGCCACCAGATCGCGCCGCAGGAAATCTCCTTCGGCACCATCGGCCCCAGCCTCTACCAGTACGGCAAGCTGCGCGGCGTGAGCGACCCGGCCAGCGCCGCGGCCAAGCCCATCGTGGAATACACCTGGGGCAAGATCTGGAATGCCAAGGCCTACAACGCCTGCTCCAACATGCCGCGCGCCGGGCACTCGGGCATCCTGACCGAGGAGCAGGTGCGCCATGTGGTGGCGTTGCTGCTCGACCCCAACTCACCTGTGAACAAGTGAGCTCCATGCCCGGCGAGTCCGGGCTTTTTTAACCCTTGAGCTTTGTATGAACCTTTCCAAGCGCGAGTTCCTGCAGGTGCTGGGCGCCGGCAGCGCCGCCGGCCTGGGCCTGGGCCGCTGGGCCGAGGCCGACGCGGCCACCGCCGCCCAGGGGCTTTACGACATTCCCAGGTTCGGCAATGTCTCGCTGCTGCACTTCACAGACTGCCACGCGCAGTTGCTGCCCATCCACTTTCGCGAGCCCAGCATCAACCTGGGCCTGGGCAGCATGGCCGGCAAGCTGCCGCACCTGGTGGGTGAGCACCTGCTCAAGCTGGCCAAGGTGCCGGCTGGCAGCGCCGAGGCCCATGCGCTGAGTTACCTCAATTTCGAGCAGGCCGCGCGCCGCTATGGCAAGGTCGGCGGCTTCGCGCACCTGGCCACGCTGGTCAAGCGCATGAAGGCCAGCCGTCC
>JBEGVR010000121.1:0-6873 GCA_041178265.1 Pseudomonadota bacterium
GGCGGACGTTCATCAAAAAAGGGGCCGCAAAGGCAAGCCCTTCGGACCCCCGGGTGGACGACATCAGCCGCCGCGCGCTTTTTTCAACGCGTCGAAGACGACGTTGATCGCCTCGGCGCCGATGGTCTCGCGGTGCTTGTCATAGACCGGCTTGACCGTCTCAAACATGCGGCGCTGTTCGGCCGGCGCGATCTCGTTGACCTGCATGCCCTTGGTGCGCAGGGCCGCCAGGGCCTTGTCGCTCTGGGCGCGGATCGAGGTGCGCTGGGCCTTTTGACCTTCCATGGCGGCCTCACGCAGGGCGGCCTGCTCCTGGGGCGACAGCTGGTCCCACAGGCGCTTGCTGTAAAGCACCAGGAAGGGGGTGTAGGCGTGGCGCGTGACGCTCAGGAACTTCTGCACCTCATAGAACTTGGAGGTGTCGATAGTGACGAAGGGGTTTTCCTGGCCGTCGATGGTCTTGGTCTCCAGCGCGGTGAACACCTCGCCGAAGGCCATGGGAACGGCGTTGGTGCCCAGGGTCTTGAAGGTGTCCAGGAAGATGTTGTTCTGCATCACGCGCACCTTCACGCCGTTGAAGTCTTCCACCTTGGCGACGGGACGGCGGCTGTTGGTCAGGTTGCGAAAGCCGTTCTCCCAATAAGCCAGGTTCACCAGGCCCGCGGCTTCGAGCTTCTGGTTGAAGTAGCGGCCGGCGGGGCCATCGAGCACCGCGTCGGCTTCCTTCTCGTTGGCAAACAGGAACGGCAGGTCGAACACGCCCAGCTCCTTGACGATGCCCACCAGCGGCGAGCTGGAGGTGCACACCATCTCCTGGGTGCCCGCGCGCAGGGCCTGGGTGGCCGGCAGGTCGCCACCGGCAGCGCCACCCCAGAACGCGTTGATCTTGAGTTTGCCGCCAGTGCGCTGATTGAGCACTTCCTGCATGCGCTTGACGCCATCGGCCACCGGGTGGTCGGCGGCTACGCCGTTGGTGAACTTGATGGTGCGCTCGGTGAACTGCGCGTAGGAGGAAGTGGCCACCAAGAGGGCGGCGCCAGCGATAGCCGAAGCCAGGGTTCTGCGTTTGAACATGGATGTCTCCTTGGTTGTTGCAGGTTGGGAAAACGGTCAGGGGGAAAAGATTAACTCATCCACCATTTCAGGGGAACGAGGACGATGCTGGGGAACATCACCAGCAGGAACAGCACGGTGAGCTGCGCGATCAGGAACGGCAGGACGCCCCGGAAGGCCTGGTCCATGGAGATGCGGGCCACCCCGCACACCACGTTCAGGACGGTGCCCACAGGCGGCGTGATCAGGCCGATGGCGTTGTTCATGATGAACAGCACGCCGAAGTACACCGGGTCGATGCCTGCGGCCTTGACCACCGGCATCAGCACCGGGGTGAGGATCAGGACGGTGGGCGTGAAGTCCAGCGCGGTGCCCACCACCACGATCAGCACCATCATCACGAACATCAGCAGGATCTTGTTGTCCATGAAGGGCGAGAGCATGCGCGCGACTTCGTCGGGGATGTTGGCCACTGTGATCAGCCAGGCACTGACCATGGCCGCGGCCACGAGGAACATCACCACGGAGGTGGTCTTGCCGGCGGAGAGGATCAACTTGTACAGGGCCGAGAATTTCAGCTCCCGGTAGATGAACATGCCCACCAGGAAGCTGTAGACGGCGGCGACCACCGCAGCCTCGGTGGGCGTGAACACGCCCATCTTCATGCCGCCGATGATCAGGACCGGCAGGCCCAGGGCCAGCAGGCCGTCGGCCGTCACCTTCAGGCGTTCGCGCAGGGGCATGACCGGCGTAGGCGCCACCTTCTCGCGACGGGCCAACCACCACCAGGTCAATCCGATGGCCAGGCCCATCATCAGCCCAGGCACGATACCCGCGAGAAACAACTTGGTGATAGAGACGTTGCCGGCGACGCCGAAGATGATGAAGCCGATGGACGGCGGAATGACCGGCGCAATGATGCCTCCCGAAGCGATCAGGCCCGCCGAGCGTCCGACGTTGTAGCCCGCGTTGCGCATCATCGGTATCAGGAGGGCTGCCAGGGCCGCCGTATCGGCGACCGCCGAACCCGAGATCGAGGCCATGATGATGGCGGCGACCACCGCCACATAGCCCAGGCCCCCGCGGTAATGCCCCACCCAGGCCATGGCCAAGTGGATGATGCGCCGGCTCAGGCCGCCGGCGTTCATGAACTCGCCTGCCAGCAGGAAGAAAGGCACCGCGAGCAGCGGAAAGTTATCGGCACCGTCGACGAAGCGCTGCGCCAGGATCTGGCTGTCGAAGGCAACCAGGGTGGACGTGGCGCCCAGGTAGGCCATGAGGGCCACGCCGCAAAACAGCAGCGCGTAGGCGATGGGCATGCCCAGGGCCATGGCGCCCAGCAGGCTCAGGAGAAAGACGGTGACGGTCATTGGCCGTCCTCCTTGACCTGCACCAGCTCGTTTTCGGTGATCTGACCGTTCAGGATCCGCCACATCACCCGCAGGTTAAAGATGGCCATGACGACGCCCACCAGGTAGCCCACGCCATAGATCCAGATCATGGACAGGCCGACGACCGGCGACACATTGGACACCTGAAGCTCGTGCATCTTCCAGGTGCCCAGGAGGAACAGGCCGTTGCAAAGCAACATCAGCGCCTCGCTGAGGAAAAGGGCGGCTTTCTTTCCGCTCACAGGCAGGCGCTTGACGAGGGTGTCCACCCCGAGGTGGCCGCCTTCGCGCATCGCCACCATGGCACCGATGTACGTGAGCCAGACGAAGCAATAGCGCGCCATTTCGTCAGAGATGTCGATGCCAGAGTTGAAGCCGTAACGCAGGACGACGTTGCCGAACACCATGACGACCATGGCGACCATGAAGACGACGATCAGCAACTCGAGGAAGCGGAAAAAGCCGTCGATGACGTGTTGGAGGGCCTGCATCAGGTTCTGGTTTTTTTCTTCTGGGCCGGGCGGGCCGGGGCTTTTGCGCGCGACATGGCACGAGGCGGCGTCGAGCCGGTGGCCGCGCGCGGGCGGCGGGAACGGGTGGACAGCACCTCCTGGATGTCCATGTGGGCGCCCTCGATGAGGGCGCGGATGGACTTTTCAGCCCGGCCCGGATCGCGCGCGATCACGGCGTCGAGCACCGCGCGGTGCAGCGGCAGCGACTCGATCGCGCTGTCCTTCTTGCTGGTGGACAGCTCGAAGCTGGTGCGAAGCAAGGCGCTCAGGGCTCGGCTCATGTGCAGCAAGAGGCGGTTGCCGCCGGCACGCAACAGGCCCTGGTGGAACCGCAGGTCGTGGTAGACGTAATCGCCCCCGCCATGGGCGGCCTCGGTCATGCCGGCAAAGGCCTCCTGCATCGCGGCGATGTCGGCGGCAGTGGCGCGCTCGGCTGCCAGGCGCACGGCAGCAGGTTCGACGATGCGGCGCAGGTCCTGCAAGTCACGCAGGAATTCGGGGGTGATGCCGGCGCGCGAGCGCCAGGTGATGACGTCGGGGTCGAACCAGTTCCACTGGTCCTCGGGCTGCACGCGCGTGCCGACCTTGGGGCCGGTGGTGACCAGGCCCTTGGCGATGAGCGACTTGACCGCCTCGCGCACCACAGTGCGGCTCACGCCCAGCTCGGCCCCCAGCAGCGGCTCGGGCGGCAGCGACGCGCCGGGCGCGTACCGGCCGGCGACGATGGCCTCGCCAAGCAGGTCGACGATGTTGCCGTGGACGTTCTTGATGGACATGGGAACTCGAACTCTCAATCGTATTGAAGATCGCGCAACGTCAACAAGGCGCGCTGCCCCCGAGAAAACCCTTGGCGCCCACCTCGGGAAACAGCGTCAAGCACTGCATCAATTGTCGTACCATAGCACCTAAAGACAACCTTTTCCGGAGACCGCATGACCCAAGCCCCCCGCAAGAAACCCGGCGAATTGCGCAGCCAGCAATGGTTCGGACGGCAGGACCGGGACGGTTTCGCCTACCGCAGCTGGGTCAAGGGCAAGGGTGTGCCCCACGACCAGTTCGACGGCCGGCCCGTCATCGGCATCTGCAACACCTTCAGCGAACTCACGCCCTGCAACAGCCATTTCCGCACCCTGGCCGAACAGGTCAAGATCGGGGTATACGAGGCCGGTGGTTTTCCCCTGGAATTCCCGGTGATGTCCCTGGGCGAGACGCTGCTGCGGCCCACCGCCATGCTGTATCGCAACCTCGCGTCCATGGACGTGGAGGAAAGCATCCGCGGCAACCCGATCGACGGCGTGGTGCTTCTCATGGGGTGCGACAAGACCACGCCCTCCCTCCTCATGGGCGCTGGCAGCGTGGGTCTGCCCACCATCGGCGTCTCGGGCGGTCCCATGCTCAATGGAAAGTGGCGCGGCCAGGAACTCGGGTCGGGCACCGGCGTGTGGAGCATGAGCGAGCAGGTGCGCGCCGGCACGCTCAAATTGCAGGACTTCTTCGAGGCCGAAAGCTGCATGCACCGCAGCCACGGCCATTGCATGACCATGGGCACGGCGTCCACCATGGCCAGCATGGTCGAGGCCCTGGGCATCGGCCTGCCCGGAAACGCCGCCTTCCCCGCCGTCGATGGCCGGCGCAATGTGCTGGCACGCGACGCGGGCCGGCGCATCGTGGAAATGGTGCACACCGACCAGACCATCTCCAAGGTGCTCACGCGCGAGGCCTTCGAGAACGCGATCCGCACCCTGGCCGCCATCGGCGGCTCCACCAACGCGGTGATCCACCTGATCGCCATCGCCGGGCGCCTGGGCCTGAAGCTCACGGTCGATGATTTCGAGCGACTGGGCAGCGAGCTGCCTTGCCTGGTGAACCTGCAGCCCTCGGGCCAGCACCTGATGGAAGACTTCTGCTACGCCGGCGGCCTGCCGGTGGTGATGAAGGAGATCCAGCACCTGCTGCACCGGGATATCGTCACCGTCAGCGGCAGGACCGTCGCCGAGAACATCGCCGACGCCCAGAACTACGACCCGCGCGTGATCAAGACCTTCAAGGAGCCGTTCAAGGAAAAGGCGGGCATCGCGATCCTGCGCGGCAACCTGGCCCCGCGCGGCGCGGTGATCAAGCCCAGCGCCGCGACGCCCGCCCTCATGGTGCACCGCGGGCGCGCCGTGGTCTTCGAGAACAGCGACGACTTCCACGCGCGCATCGACGACGAGTCGCTCGACGTCGACGAGACCTGCATCCTGGTGCTGAAAAACTGCGGCCCCAAGGGCTACCCCGGCATGGCCGAAGTGGGCAACATGCCGCTGCCGCCCAAGGTGCTGCGCAAGGGCATCACCGACATGGTCCGCATCAGCGACGCCCGCATGAGCGGCACCGCCTATGGCACCGTGGTGCTGCACACCGCACCCGAGGCGGCCGCTGGCGGCCCCCTGGCGGTGGTGCGCAATGGCGACATGATCGAACTGGACGTGCCCAAGCGCCGCCTGCACCTGGACATCTCCGACGAGGAGCTTAAAAAGCGCCTGGCGCAGTGGAAGGCGCCCGAGCCGCCGCTCAAATCCGGCTACTGGAAGCTGTACATCGACCACGTGCTGCAAGCCGACGAAGGCGCCGACCTGGATTTCCTGGTGGGCCAGCGCGGGGCCTTCGTGCCCAAGGACAATCACTGACCTGACGAACGACACGAGAGAGAGACAAGACCATGCGCATTCTTCTGACAGGCGGCGGTGGATTCCTGGGCGCGCGCCTGGCCCGCGAGCTGCTCAAGGCCGGCCGGATCGACGGCCGCCCCCTCACCGAACTGGCGATCGCCGACCTGGCGCCGCCGCCGGCGGACATCGCGGCCGACCCGCGCGTGAAGGCGCACACCGGACCGATGCTGTCGCAGACCGCGCTGTTTGCCAGCGGCTTCGACGGCGTGTTCCACCTTGCCGCGGCCGTTTCGGGCGAATGCGAGCTCGATTTCGAGCTGGGCCTGCGCTCCAACCTGGACAGCACCCGCGCCCTGCTCGAGGGTCTGCGCCACGCCGGCAACGCGCCGCGCCTGGTGTTCGCCAGCTCGGTGGCGGTGTTCGGGCCAGACGCGGGCAACCCCCTGCCCGACCTCGTCACCGACACCACCCTGCCCTCGCCGCAGACCTCCTACGGCACGCACAAGCTGATGTGCGAGTACCTGGTGGCCGACTACACCCGCAAGGGCTACATCGACGGCCGCAGCGCCCGCCTCATGACCGTCACCGTGCGACCCGGCAAGCCCAATGGTGCGGCCTCGTCCTTCTTCAGCGGCATCATCCGCGAGCCCCTGGCGGGCGTGGAGACCACCTGCCCGGTCGATCCGGACGTGACCCACCCGGTGTCCTCGCCAGCGCTGACCGTGCGCGGGCTCATGACCGTGTACGAGGCGACCCGCGACGCGATGGGCGGCCGCCTGGCCCTGAACCTGCCGGGCCTGAACGTGCGCGTGGGCGACATGCTCGACGCGCTGCAAGCCGTGGCCGGCGCCAAGGTACGGGCGCGCGTGCGTTTCGAACGTGACGAGCGCATCGCCGGCATCGTCGCCAACTGGTCGCGTGGCAGCACCGCCGACCGTGCGCGGGCCCTGGGCCTGCTGCCGGAGACGTCCTTTGGCGCCATCGTCGAAGAGTACATTGCCGATTGCCGCGGGCGCCCGGGCTATCCGGCAGACGCGCTGCGTGGCCTGGACTGATGACGCCCGCATCACCAACCCCCGACACGGGCCGTGCGCCCACCTGAAGGAGACACGTCCATGAACAAGATCGCGATGGTGACCGGCGCGAGCTCCGGCATCGGCAAGGCCTGCGCCCTGGGGCTGCTGGCCGAGGGCTGGGAGGTGGTCCTGGTGGGCCGCCGCGCCGACGCCCTGCAGGAGACGGTCAAGGCCGCCGGCGCCGCCGCGT
>JBEGVR010000122.1:0-5712 GCA_041178265.1 Pseudomonadota bacterium
GATTCCGGGCGCCCAGCTGCGCATCATCGAGGACTGCGGGCATATGCTGCCCGCCGAGCGG
The DNA here is from genome assembly GCA_041178265.1 of Pseudomonadota bacterium. Lineage (GTDB taxonomy): Bacteria > Pseudomonadota > Gammaproteobacteria > Burkholderiales > Burkholderiaceae_C > Ramlibacter. The sequence goes on from JBEGVR010000122.1 coordinate 62, forward strand.
CCTGAGGCCGTGGCGCAGGCCCTGCGCGAGCTCATGGCATGACCGGTCCGCCGACACCGACACGACGCACACGAACAGAAACCACACCAGGAGACACACCATGAAACAGCCCACCCCCCGCCGCGCCCTCCTGGCTGCGGCCGCCGCCGCCCTGCTGGCGGGCCTGCCCCATGCCCCCGCACAGGCGCAAGCACCCGCCTTCCCGGACCGCCCGGTGCGCGTGGTCGTGCCCTTTGCGCCTGGCAACACCCTGGACACCGCGCTGCGCCAGGTGGCCGAGGAGTTCAAGAAAAACACTGGCCAGGCGCTGGTGGTGGACAACAAGCCGGGGGGCTCGGGCATCATCGCCGCCCAGATCGTGATGCAGGCGCCGCCCGACGGCTACACGCTGCTGCTGTCCAACACCAGCATGCTCACGATCAACCCCTACACCTTTGCCAAGCTACCCTACGACGCCGAGAAAAGCTTCAAGCACGTCACTGGCTTCCTGGGTGCGTCCATGGTGATGGCGGTGAATGCCGCCAACGTGCCCGCCAACGACGTCAAGGAGTTCATCGCCTGGGCCAGGACCCAGCCGGGCGGCGCGTCGTACGCGTCGTTCACTGCGGGCAACTCCTCGCACTTCGCGGGCGTGATCATGAACCAGCGCACCGGGCTGAACATGGTGCATGTGCCGTTCAACGGCACGCCGCCGGCGGTACAGAACCTGGTGGGCGGCCAGGTGCAGGCGGCCTTCCTGCCGCTGCTGGCCGTCAAGCCGCATGTGGAGTCGGGCAAGGTCAAGGTGCTGGCCGTGACCAGCCCCAAGCGCTCGCCCTTGATGCCCAACGTGCCGACCTTCGCCGAGCAGGGCCTGGCCGACATGCAGATCTACATCTGGTCGGGCCTGTCGGCGCCAGCGGGCACGCCCGACGCGGTGGTGCAGCGGATCCAGCAGGAATTCGCCAAGGTGCTCCGGTCGGAGGTGATCATCGAGAAATGGCGCGCGATGGACTTCGAGCCGCTGCCTTTCACTTCGGCCCAATACCTGGACTTCATCCGCGCCGATGCCAAGCGATGGTCCGAGGCGGTACGCATCTCCGGCTTCAAGGCCAGTGAGTGACGATAGGGCTGCCGTTCACGCTGCGCGTGCCGGTGGTGGCCGCGCCCATGTTCCTGATCTCGGGGCCCGAGCTGGTGCTGGCCGCCTGCCGAAGCGGCATCGTCGGCGCCTTTCCCACGCCCAATGCCCGGCCCATCGAGGTACTGGGTGAGTGGATGCATCAGATCACAGAGGGCCTGGCCCAGGCGCGCGAGCAGCAGGGCGCGGACACGCTGGGCCCCTGGTGCGCCAATCTGGTCACGCATTCGTCCAACACCCGCCTGGCGCAAGACCTCGAACTGATCGCGCGCTTTCAGCCGCCACTGGTGGTGACTGCGCTGGGCAGCCCCAAGCCCGCCATCCCGGTGGTGCACGCCTATGGCGGGCGCGTGATCGCCGACGTCACCACGCTCACGCTGGCGCGCAAGGCCGCCGCCGCCGGTGCCGACGGCCTGGCCTGCATCTCGGCGGGCGCGGGCGGCCACACCGGCAGCCTCTCGCCCTTTGCCTTCGTGAGCGCGGTGCGCGAGTTCTTCGACGGCCTCGTGATCATCGGTGGCGGCATCAGCGACGGCTGGGGTGTGGCCGGCGCCATCGCCTGCGGCGCCGACCTGGTCTACATGGGCACGCGCTTCATTCCCACCGAGGAAAGCCGCGCCGATGCCGCCTACAAGCAGATGCTGGTGGACTGCACCGCCGACGACCTGATCGTGAGCGCCGGCCTGACCGGCACGCCAGCGAGCTGGCTCAAGCCCTCACTGCGCGCGCAGGGTCTGGATCCGGACAACCTGCCCGCCGCTCCGCCGCGCAGCTACGACAGCAACCAGAACCTGGCCACCAAGCGCTGGCGCGACGTCTGGGCTGCAGGCCAGGGCCTGGGCGCGATCAAGCAGGTGGAGCCGCTGGCCGCCGTGGTCGATCGCCTGGCGCAGGAGTACCGGAGTGCCACGGACCGCTTCGCGCAGCGCGCCGCAGGCTGAACCCGCGCGTCGCGCCGCACCGCCGCAGTCCCGAAGGAACCGCCATGCCCGTCGAAGTCGTCGCTGAAATCCGCCCGACCCTGGTGCCGGGTGACCACCCCTACCTGACCGGGCCCTTCACACCCAACTACCGGGAGCTCAATGCCACCGACCTGAAGGTGATCGGCGAGATCCCGAAACGCCTGAACGGCGTCTACCTGCGCAACACGCAGAACCCGGTGCACCAGCCGCGCGGCACCTACCATGTGTTCGACGGCGACGGCATGCTGCACCTCCTGAGTTTCGAGAACGGCCGCTGCGAATACCGCAACCGCTTCGTGCGCACCCGGGCCTTCCTGGAAGAACAGGCCGCGGGCCGCGCGCTCTATGCGGGCCTGATCGACAAACCCGGCGTGTCCGAGCGCCCGGGCTGGGGCGCGCGCGGCGGCCTGCGTGACAGCTCCGCCACCGACGTCATCGTGCATGCGGGCCAGGCCCTTACCACCTTCTACCAGTGCGGCGAGCCGTACCGCCTGGATGCACGTACGCTGGAATTCAAGGGCGTGGACGCCTGGGGCGCGCAGGTGCTGCCCGATGGCGGCCTCTCGGCCCACCCCAAGGTGTGCCCGCGCACTGGCGACCTGCTGTTCTTCAACTATTCCAAGCAGGCGCCCTATATGCACTACGGCGAGGTGGACCGCCACAAACAGCTGGTGCACTACGTGCCCGTGCCGCTGCCGGGCCCCCGGCTGCCGCACGACATGATGTTCACGGAGCGCTTTGCCATCCTCAACGACTTTCCGCTGCATTGGGACGAGTCGCTGCTGGCGCAGGGCAAGCACAAGCTCACCTACTACCCGGACCGGCCCTCGCGCTTTGCGCTGGTGCCGCGCCGCCACGTGCCGCAGGACGGCATCCGCTGGTTCGAGGCCGGGCCCACCTACGTGCTGCACTGGCTCAATGCCTGGGAGGAGGGCGACGAGGTCGTCCTGCATGGCTACCACCAGAAGACGCCCATGCCCAAGGCCGGCTACGACAACACCGGCAATACGCTGGGCCCCGAGCGCTACGGCCCCACGCTGTACGAGTGGCGCTTTGACCTGCGCACCGGCCGCACCCGGGAGCGCCGCCTGGACGATCGTCACCTCGAGTTCGGCATGATCAATTCAAGCTACTGGGGCCGGCCGCACCGCTACACCTACAACATGATCGCCCACCCGGGCTCCTTCCTGTTCGACGGCATCCTGCGGCATGACCTCGTCACAGGCCAAGCCCAGACCTACCTTTTTGGCGAAGGCCGTTTCGGCAGCGAATCCCCCATGGCCCCCTGCCACGACGCGCAGTCCGAGGACGACGGCTACGTGGTCACCTTCGTCATCGACATGAAGGCTGACCGCTCCGAGTGCCTGGTGCTCGATGCGCGCCAGATCGACGCGGGGCCGGTGGCGCGCATCCTGTTGCCGCACCGAATCAGCAGCGGTACGCACGCGTGCTGGGCGGACGCGCGCGAGATCCGCAGCGACCGCGGGCCGCTCGCGAACTGAAGCCTCCTTGACCCCATCCCTCACTTCGCCATCCCCTGCCGCGCGCGCGGGGCTGGTCGCCAACCTCCTGGGACAACTCGCCTTCGGCCTCTTTGCCATGACCCTGTGCATCCCCTCGATGCAGGAGTGGTCGGCGATCCTGGGGGCTACGCAGGCGCAGGTGCAGCTCACGTTCAGCGGCTATGTGATCGCCTACGGGGGCTTTCAGCTGGTGCATGGCCCGCTGTCGGACCGCGTGGGCCGCAAGCCGGTGCTCCTGGGCGGGCTGGTGCTCGCCGCCGCCGGCTCCGCCCTGGCGATCGTCGCGCCCGATGTGCAATGGCTGATCGCCGCGCGCGTGCTGCAAGGTGCGGGTACCGCCGCCGGCATGGTGGTGAGCCGCGCCCTGATCCAGGACCTGTTTGGGGGGGCCGACCGTACCCGCATGATGGCCTTGGTCGGCATGACCATGGGCCTGTGCCCGCCGCTGGCCACGCTGGTGGGCGGCCAGCTGCACGTACGCCTGGGGTGGCAGTCCAATTTCGTGCTGGTGCTGGGGCTGTCGCTGCTGCTGCTGGTGTGGGCCTGGCGTGGCGTGCCCGCGTCGGCCGTGGCACCGCGCAGCGACGCCCACTGGTTCGGGCAACTGGTCGCCGGCTATGCGCGCCTGGTGCGCCAGCGCGTGTTCCTGCTGTATGTCCTGAGCATCTCCGCGACCACCGCCACGCTCTACACCTTCCTGGCCGGAGCTCCCATCGTGCTGGGGGCCTACGGCGTGAAGCCGCAGCACCTGGGGTGGTACATCATGGCGGTGCCGGCCCCCTACATCCTGGGCAACCTGCTGGCGGCACGCCTGGTGCATCGCCTCGGCGACCGCGGGCTTATGGCGGTGGGGCATGGCCTCACGGTCGCCGGGCTGGCGCTGATGCTGGCCCTGGCCCTGGTAGGCGTGCATTCGCCGCTGGCGGTGGTCCTGCCCCTCATGCTCATGGGCGGCGGGCATGGCCTGCTGATGCCGTCCACGCTGGCGGCGGCCGTGGGGGTCATCCCCGTGCTGGCGGGCTCTGCGGCAGCCGTCGCGGGGCTGATGCAGCAGATGGTGGGTGCGCTGGGCGGCTACGCGGTGGGCCTGGTGCCCCACGCCGACGCCGTCAACCTGGGGTGGCTGATGCTGGCGCTGGGGGTGGCGGGTGCCGTGTCCTTGCTGCTGTTGCCGCGGCGAGGCGCGCCAGCAGGCTGAGGGCGCGCCGGCCAGGCGGCCTGGCAGGCGTGGGCCCGTACCACTGACAGGGCAACACGGTCCGCATTTATGAGGACAATGACGCACCGCCAGCGCAGAACCATGGCGGGATGCGGAGACAGCCCCATGCCCCTCGAACGCCTCGGCCCCTTCGAATACCAACGTTACAAGCCCCACCTGCCGCCGCTGGATGCCGGCCGCGAAGCGCAGGTGCACGACGTCCTGATCGCCGGCGGCGGCCCGGTGGGCCTGTCCACCGCCCTGGGCCTGGCCCTGCGCGGCGTGCGCAGCGTCATCATCGAGGCCGACGATTCGGTCTGCGAAGGCAGCCGCGCGGCCTGCATCTCGCGGCGCAGTCTGGAAATCTTGGATCGAATGGGCGTGGCCCGCACCTTCCTGGGCAAGGGCCTGCCCTGGACTACCGGGCGCAGCTACTACCGCGAGCGCGAGGTGCTGGTGTTCTCGATGCCGCACGACGTCACGCAGAAGTTCCCGCCCATGATCAACCTGGAGCAGTACTACATTGAGCAGTTCCTGCTTGAGGAGATCGCCCGGGTCAATGCCGCCTCACCCGATGGCCGCCCGCTGGTGGAGATGCGCTGGGCCAGCAAGGTCACGGCCTTCGCGCAGGACGCGGGTGGCGTGCGCCTCTCCGTGGAAAACGACCTGGGCCGCTACAAGGCGCAGGCGCGCTGGCTGGTCGCCACCGACGGCGGCCAGAGCTTCATCCGCCATGCCCTGGGGCTGGAGCTCAAGGGCGCAGCCTACAGCGGCCGCTACGCCATCGTCGACATCGAGCTGGCCAGCGCCTCGCCCACCGAGCGACGTGCCTGGTTCGATCCGCCCTG
>JBEGVR010000123.1:0-13353 GCA_041178265.1 Pseudomonadota bacterium
CTGGCGAAGCAGGTTGCGGCCGACTATCTCCTGCTGCGGGTCGGTCAGCTCCAGCAGCGCGCACGCCGGGGGTACGGGCAGCCGCACGCCCGTCAGGCGCAGCAGATGGCGCAGCTCGGACAGCACGGTCTGGTCCAGATCCGCGCCGGCGGTCTGATGCAGCAGATGCTCGTGTCGCACGAGCACGGCCTCCAGCAACTCCAGAACCGGGCGGGGTACGAAGATGCCGCCATCGAGTTCGGGGATGGCCCTGGGAAGTTGTCGCATGTCAGTCTCCTGGTGGCCAAGGAGACTACGCAGGCCGCACGGGTCCCGGTGTCGGCGCACGCCCCGAGGCGGGGGCAGGCCGCGGCGGACGACCCGCGACTATTTGGCGATGAGGTCGCTGGGCGCGTGATGCGCCGCAGGCTCCTCGCGGGCGGAGGTCTTGTTGGCGCCCGGCACCGACTTGCGCGCGAACAGCGTGTACATGGTGGGCACCACGAAGACCGTGAGCAGCGTCCCCAGCGACATGCCGCCCACGATGACCCACCCGATCTGCTGGCGGCTCTCGGCGCCCGCGCCGGTAGAAATCGCCAGCGGCACGGCGCCCAGCACCATGGCGCCAGTCGTCATCATGATGGGGCGCAGTCGCTGCGCAGCGGCCTTGACCAGGGCGTCGACCATCTCCATCCCCTGCTCACGCAGCTGGTTGGCGAATTCGACGATCAGGATGCCGTGCTTGGTGATCAGGCCCACCAGGGTGATCAGGCCGATCTGCGAATACACGTTCAGGGACCCGCCGGACCACTGCAAGGCCAGCAGGGCTCCGATCATGGACAGCGGCACCGACAGCATGATCACGAAGGGATCGACGAAGCTCTCGAATTGCGCCGCCAGCACGAGAAAAATGAAAAGCAGCGCCAGCACGAACACGATGGCCAGCGCGCCCTGCGAGGCACGAAACTCGCGCGAGGTGCCGTTCAGGTCGGTGCTGTAGCCGCCCTTGAGGATCTTGGCTGCGGTCTGGTCCATGAAGATCAGGGCCTGGCCCAGCGAGTAATCAGGCGCCAGGTTGGCGGTGATGGACACCGAGCGGCGCTGGCCGAAGTGATTGAGCTCGCGCGGGCTGACGCTCTCGCGCACCTTCACCAGGGCCGACAGCGGGATCATGATGTCGTTGCGCCCGCGCACCTGGATGCGGTCGATGTCCTCGGGGGTGTTGCGGCCCGTGGACTGCACCTGCACGATCACGTCGTACTGCTCGGCGTCGCGCTTGTAGCGGGTGACGTTGCGACCGCCCAGCATGGTCTCCAGCGCCTTGGCCACCACCTCGACGCTCACGCCCAGGTCGGCGGCCTTGTCGCGGTCGATATCGATGCGCAGTTCAGGCTTGTTCAGGCGCAGATCGATGTCGGGCTGGATGATGCCGGGGTTCTTGGCGATCTCGTCCAGGAACTGGCGGGTGACGCGATTGAGGTTCTCGTAGCTGTCCGAGGTCTGGATCACGAAGTTCAGCGGCCGCTCACGGAAACCCTGGCCCAGCGAAGGCGGGGTGATCACGAAGGCGTTGACACCGGGCAGCGACGCCATGCGCGGGCCCATCTCGCGCGCCAGCTGCAAGGTGGTGCGCTCGCGCTTTTCCCATTCGACCGCGCGGAAGATCACGCTGGCCTGCGACACCGTGGGGTTGCCCACGTTGCCGAAGATGCGGTCGAATTCCTTGTAGTTCTGTCCCATGCGCTCCATGATCTGCGCATACCGGTTGGTGTAGTCCAGCGTGGAGCCGTCGGGCGCGTTGACCACCGCCAGGATGGTGCCGCGGTCTTCCAGGGGGGCCAGCTCCTGCTTCATCTGGGGCCACACGGTGGCGATCCCCCAGGCGGCCAGCCCCATGACGACGATCACCCCCCAGCGGGCCTGCAGCAACCCTCCGCGCACACCGCCCGAGCCACCCCCGGCGGGTGTCCAGCGCGCGGTGACGATCCATCGCAGCAGGCGCTCGTAACCACCGGCAACCGCGGTCAGGCCCCGCTCCATGGTGCGGTCGAACCAGCCTGGCTTGGGGTTGTGCCGCAGCAGCTTGGAACACATCATCGGCGTGAGCGTGAGCGCCACGAAGCCCGACACCAGGACCGCGCCGGCCAGGGCCAGCGCGAACTCCGCGAACAGGCGCCCGGTGCGCCCAGGCGTGAAGGCCAGCGGCGCATACACCGCCACCAGGGTACAGGTCATGGTGACGACCGCAAAACCGATCTCGCGCGCGCCCTTGATAGCCGCCGAGAAGGGGTCGAGCCCCTCCTCGATGTGTCGGAAGATGTTCTCCAGCATCACGATGGCGTCGTCCACCACCAGGCCGATGGCCAGCACCAGGGCCAGCAGCGTGAGCGTGTTGATGGTGAAACCGGCCAGCGCCATCATGGAGAAGGTGCCGATCAGGCTCACCGGGATGGTGACCATGGGGATGATGGACGCGCGGAAGGTCCGCAGGAAAAAGAAGATGACCAGGGCCACCAGCACCACCGCCTCGATGATGGTCTTGTACACGTTCTTGACCGAGCGGTCGATGAACAGCGAGTTGTCGTTGGCGATCTCGACGTTCACGCCCGGGGGAAGGTCGACCTTCAGGCGCGGCAGCATCTCGCGCACGCCGGCCGAGAGCACCAGGGGGTTCGCGGTCGCCTGGCGGATCACGCCCGCGGAAATCGCGGACTGACCATTGAGGCGCACCGCGCTGCGTTCGTCGGCCGGGCCTTCACGCACCTGGGCGACGTCGCGGATCTTGACGGGGAAGCCGTTGACGTTGCGGATCACGATGTCGCCGAACTGGACCGGGCGCACCAGGTCGGTCTGCGAGGTGACACTGAATTCGCGTTGCTGCGATTCGATGCGGCCTGCAGGCAGCTCCAGGTTGCTGCGGCGGATCGCGTCCTCCACGTCCTGGGTGGTGAGGCGGTAGCCCGCCAGGCGGTCGGCGTCCAGCCACACGCGCATGGCGTACTTGCGCTCGCCGAAGATGCGCACGTCGGCCACGCCGGTGACGGTCTGCAGGCGCGGCTTGACGATACGGTTGATCAGGTCGTTGATCTGCAGCGGATTGAGGGTGTCGCTGGTGAAGGCCAGCCAGATCACCGGGAAGGCGTCGGCCTCGACCTTGGCGATCACCGGCTCCTCGATGGCCACCGGCAGGCGGTTGCGAACGCGGGCGGTGCGGTCACGCACCTCGGCGGCGGCAGCGTCGGCGTCCTTCTCGAGGCGGAACTTGACCGTGATCTGGCTCTGGTCGGCGCGGCTGATGGAGGTGATCACATCGACCGCGTCGATGCCGGCGATGGAATCTTCCAGCGGCTTGGACACCTGCGATTCGATCACCTCGGCGGAGGCGCCCGGGTAACGCACCGACACCGTGACCACCGGCTCGTCGATCTTGGGGTACTCGCGCACCGACAGGCGGTCGAAGCTGACCAGCCCCACCAGCACCACCAGCAGGGACAGCACGGTGGCCAGCACGGGACGGCGGATGGAAATCTCGGGCAACTGCATGGCGGACTCTTGGGCGTGGGTCGGGGTCAGCTGGCGGCGCGGCCGCCGGCCTGGGCCTGCTGCACGCAGGGGTTGGGACCGGAGGGAGCCGGTCCGGGACGGCCGCCCGCAGCGGCACCCGGGCTACCCGGCCTGTCCGCCGCCTGGGGCCGGGCGGCAGATGCACCGGCCGATGCCACCGACGCGGCGCCGGAGGCGGCTCCCGCGGCGGGCCCGGGGCCTCCAGGGCCACGCGGCACGTCGACCACGCGCACGGCCATGCCATCGCGCTGCAGGCGCTGCTGACCCGCCGTGACCACAATGTCACCGGCCTTGAGGCCCTCGACGATTTCCACCTTGCCAGGCTGGCGGATGCCGACCTTGACCTCGGTGCGCTGCACGATGCGGCTGTCCGGTTCGGTGCCCGGCACGACCTTGAAGATGAACTGGCGACCGCCCTGCGGCACGATGGCTTCCTCGGGCACCACCAGGGCATCCTGGCGCTCGCCGAACACCGCCGTCACACGGGCGAACATGCCGGGGCGCAGTTGCTGCTGCCGGTTGTCGATGCAACCGCGCACGCCGACCGAGCGGCCGTTCGTATCGACCAGCGGGTCGATGGCCTGGACCACCGCGGTGAACTTGCGCCCCGGCAGGGCGTCTATGGCCACCATCGCGACTTGGCCCCTGCGCAGCTTGGTCTGGAACCGCTCGGGCAGGCGGTAGTCGACGAGGATGGCGTCGAGGTCCTCGATGTTGACGATGTCGGCACCGTCCTTGAGGTAGTCGCCGACATTGATGTTGCGAAGGCCTGTCATGCCGTCGAAGGGCGCGAGGATGCGCAGGCGGTCGGCCTGGGCACGGGCCAGGGCCAGCTTGGCCTCGGCGACCTGCAGGGACGCGGCGCTCTCGTCCACCGAGCGCTGGCTGATGAAGTTCTGCGCGACGAGTTCCTGGTTTCGCTTGTGGTTGGCACGGGCAATGGACAATTCGGCCTGGGCCTGGGCCACCTGGGCGCGCGGCAGGTCGTCGTCCAGTTGCACCATGACCTGCCCGCGCTGCACGCGGTCGCCGTCGCGGAAGTTGATGCGCGCCACGCGCCCACTCACCTCGGGTCGCAGCATCACGGTCTGGCGCGAACGCAGTGCGCCCACCGTCTGGGTGTCATCGACCAGCCGGGCCACCGTGACCGGCGCCACCTCGACCCCGGGCGCGCGCGCCGGGCCCGAGGCCGCGGAGGCAGGCGCCCCGGCCACTGGCGCGGCCGGCTTGCCGTCGGCCGCGGCAGCGGGCCTGGCCGGCTGGTTCTGGTACCACCACGCCGCGCCCGACGCAGCAGCGATGCCGACGACGGCCACAACGAAGTAAAGGGGTTTGGAAGCCATTGGAGAAGAACTTTCTTATGACATGCGCGAGGCGGTACTTTGCCGCCGAATCGACCAATGTATCAGTGCTTGCCAAGGGCTGCATTGGGGTCATCACTTGCATCAGCTGCTACGCGCTCGATTGCCCCGTCCGGCCTTCTGTGGGTTCTCGTTGGCCTGCAGCGCGCCAGGCATGCGGGGCTTGGCTTCTCTGGCCTGCAGCGCGCCGGGCACGACAAACGCGTTAAAGCAGGCCCGCTGCGATCCGCCCTCAGGACCGCAGCGCCATCTCCACCCCGCGATTGGCCAGAGCGTCGGCGCGTTCGTTGCCCGGGTCGCCGTTGTGCCCGCGCACCCAGCGCCAGTCGATGCGGTGCCCGCCCTGCTGCACCAGGGCATCGAGCTGCTGCCACAGCTCCACGTTCTTCACCGGCTGCTTGCTGGCGGTGCGCCAGCCCTTGGCCTTCCACCCCGGCAACCACTCGGTGATGCCCTTGAGGACGTACTGGCTGTCCAGGAATAGCGTGACCTCGCAGGGGCGCTTGAGGGCCGACAGCGCCTGGATGACCGCCATCAGCTCCATGCGGTTGTTGGTGGTGGAGGGCTCGCCGCCACACAGTTCTTTTTCGGTGCCGCCGGCCTTGAGCAGGACTCCCCAGCCCCCCGGGCCGGGATTGCCCTTGCAGGCGCCGTCGGTGTAGATCTCGATGGGGTTCAAGCAGGTTTATTTTTCGGGGGTTGCATCAGGAGGAGGGGTCGCGCCGGCGCTGGGCGCGGTGGCGGCGGTTCGCCAGGGGCACCGGGGCGGCCGCCATCCGGGTGCGCCGCTTCCACGCTGCCCCCATCAGCTTCACGCCGCGCACGCGCTTGACGGCCACGATGAAGTACGCAGAGCCCAGGATCGGCCACCAGCGCTCGCCGAGCGGGTCCATCCAGTCGAAGCGGTCCAGCCATTTCTGCGTGGTGAAGGATGGCCGCCAGCAGCCGAAGCGCCCCACCTCCACCTCGAAATTGAGCAGCCGCAGCCAATCGCGCAGGCGCCGCCAGCCGATGAACTCACCAGGCTCGGGCAGGAACAACTCGCCCACTCCCACCCGCCGCCACAGGCGCGCGCGCCGCTGGCGCAGGCCCCACAGGCTGGCGGGGTTCAGGCCGCAGATCACCACCCGCCCCTCGGGCACCAGCACGCGCTCGACCTCGCGCAGGGTCGCATGCGGGTCCACGCTCAACTCCAGGGTGTGGGGCAGCGCCACCAGATCCAGGCTGGCGGCCTCGAAGGGCAAGGTGTGGGTGTCGATGAAAACGTGCGGCGTGCGCCCGGCGGTGTCGACGCCGGGTTCCAGGCCCAGCCAGCGGTGCGGCATGCGGTTGGTCCGCAGGGCATCGACGGCCGGCAGGCCGATCTGCACGGCGTGATAACCGAAGATGTCGGCCACCGCCTCGTCGAAGGCGGCCTGCTCCCATCCCAAAAGGTAGCGCCCCGGGGGGGAGTCGAACCACTGCTGCATTCCTATAATCCGCTCACTCATGAAGTTACATCCCCTGCCGGCCTTTCAGGACAACTACCTCTGGCTATTGCAGGACGGCCCGCGGGCGCTGGTGGTGGACCCCGGCGACGCGCAGCCGGTGTTTGACGGCCTGCGGCACGCCGCAGCGCGTTTGGACGCGATTCTAGTCACGCACCACCACGGCGACCACATCGGCGGCGTGGGCGCGCTGCGCGAGGCCACCGGGGCGATGGTCTACGGGCCTGCGCGCGAAGCCATCCCCGCGCCCTACACGCCCGTGCGTGACGGCGATACGGTGCAGGCGCTGGGCCTGTCGTGGGCGGTGATCGAGGTGCCGGGCCACACTGCCGGCCATGTGGCCTACTACTGCGCCGACGTCGACGGCGCGCCGCTGCTGTTTTGCGGTGACACCCTGTTCTCCGGCGGCTGCGGTCGGATCTTCGAGGGCACCCCCGCGCAGATGCTGGCTTCCCTGGACCGCCTGGCCGCACTGCCTGGCACCACCCGGGTGTGCTGCGCGCACGAATACACCCTGTCCAACCTGCGGTTCGCGCGTGCCGTGGAACCCGCGAACGAAAAACTGATCCATTACCTGTCGCACTGCGAAAGCCTGCGCGCGCGCCACACTCCCACGCTGCCTTCGACCCTGGAGACGGAGCGGCACGTCAACCCCTTCCTGCGCACCCGCGAACCCGACGTGGTCCGGGCCGCGCAGGCCTTCAACGGTGTGCGCGCCGACGACGAGGCCGGCGTCTTCGCCGCGATCCGCCAGTGGAAGAACGAATTCAAATGAAACCCACGCTGTTCCTGGCCTTGCTGGCCATCGCCCTGGAACTGGCCGGTTGCGCGGGCGGTCCGGCGCTGGCCCCGGACACGCCGGCCGAGCCCGTGGCGACCGCGCCGGTCGCATCCGCCGCCGCGCCCAGCGCGGCGCCAGCCTCGCCCGCGCCCGCGCCCGCGCCCGTCCAGGCCGCTGGCGCCGTCATGCCCGCCGGTCCGCTGCAACCCATCGCGGCCGCCGAGGCCTCAAGCGCCGGGGTGGTCACCCTGGAGACGCCGCCCGAGCTGTGGGACCGCATCCGCCGCGGCTTTGCCATGCCGGTACTCGAAGGCGACCTGGTGCGTTACCACGAGCAGTGGTATTCCAGCCGGCCCGACTACATCCAGCGCATGACCGAGCGCTCGCGCAAGTACCTCTTTCACATCGTCGAGGAACTCGAGCGGCGCGGCATGCCCACCGAGCTGGCCCTGCTGCCCTACATCGAGAGCGCCTTCAACCCGCAGGCCGTCTCCAGCGCCCGCGCGGCCGGCATGTGGCAGTTCATGCCGGCCACCGGCGCCGACTTCGACCTGCGCCAGAACGTCTTCCGCGATGACCGCCGCGACGTGCTGGCCTCGACCCGCGCCGCGCTGGACTACCTGCAGAAACTGCACGCCATGTTCGGCGACTGGCACCTGGCGCTGGCGGCCTACAACTGGGGTCAGGGCAGCGTGAACCGTGCCATCGCCCGCAACCAGCGCCTGGGCCTGGGCACCACGTACACCGACCTGCAGATGCCCAACGAGACGCGCAACTACGTGCCCAAGTTGCAGGCGGTCAAGAACATCGTGGCCAACCCGTCGCAGTTCAACGCGGAGTTGCCCCTGATCGAGAACCACCCCTACTTCCAGAGCGTCACCATCACCCGCGACATCGACGTGGCGCTGGCCGCCCGCCTGGCCGATGTTCGCCTGGAGGACTTCAAGGCCCTCAATCCGTCCCTGAACCGCCCGGTGATCCTGGCCGCGGGCACGCCGCAGATCCTGCTGCCCTGGGACAACGCCACGGTGTTTCAGCGCAACTTCGAGGGCTATAGCGCGGGTCGCTACGCGAGTTGGACAGCCTGGACCGCCCCCGCCACCATGACCGTGGCCGAGGCCGCGCGCCGCGTGGGCATGAGCGAGCCGGAATTTCGCAGCGTGAACAACATCCCCCCGCGCATGCTGATACGCGCCGGATCGACCGTGCTGGCGCCGCGCGGGGCCGCGGTGGTGGCCGACGTCACCAGCCGCATCGCCGACAACGCGCAACTGCGCCTGTCCCCCGAGGCCGGCGCGCGCCGCACCACGGTCAAGGCGGGCAAGCAGGACTCTGTGACCTCGATCGCGGCCCGCTACCGGGTCAAGGCCGCCGACGTGGCGCGCTGGAATGGCGTGGAGTTGTCGGCCCGCTTCGTTCCGGGTCAGGCCGTGACGCTGGAGCTGCCAGTGCGCACCGCCAAGGCCACGGGCCCCAAGGCCGGCGGCCCGAAAGCGGTGGCCGCGAAGGCCCGCAAGGTCACCAAGCCGGCAGCGAGCGTGGCGGCACGCTGACGCTCGGCGGACCGGCGACCACGCGGCCACCGCGCGCGTCAGGCCCGAAAGCGTTCCTTGGCGCGGCGCGCGTACACGTTGGTGTAGGTGCGTGGCAGGTCGACCCGGCTGGCCGCCACGCCTGCATCGAATTCCGCCAGGGCCCGCAGCACGGTGCGCGCGCCCTCGGGGCTGAGGATGCCGTCGGGCGAGATCGATTCGCGCAGTTTCTCGAACGAGGCCAGGTACAGCGCCCGGTCTCCCAGCAGGTAGGCCTCGGGCACGGTCTTGACGATGTCGCGCGGGCCTGCCGTCTGCAGCCACTTGAGGGCATGGACCGTGGCGTGCGCCAGCGCCTGGCAGACCTGCGGGTGCCGCTCCACGAAGTCCTGCGGCGCGTACAGGCAGGCCGCGGGCATGGGGCCGCCGAACACCCGCTCGGTGCCCTTGAGGGTGCGGGCGTCGCTCACGATGCGCACTTCGGCCCGCTGCTCCAGCACGGTCATGGCCGGGTCGTGGTTGCACAGGGCGTCGATCTGGCCCGCGCGCAGCGCGCTTTGCGCCAGCGTCGAACTGCCCACGCTGATGAAGCTTGCCTCCTCGGGCCGCAGGCCTGCCAGCGCCAGCACCCGGTTGGCCATGAGGTGCGACGTAGAACCCTGCGCCGTGACCCCGATGCGCAGCCCGCGCAGGTCGGCCACGCTGCGGAAATTCGGCACGGTGCGGGTGGACACGCCCAGGGCGATCGCGGGCGCCCGCCCCTGCAGCACGAAGGACTGCGACGACTGGCCGCGGGCCTGCAGGGCCAGCACCTGGTCGAAGGTGCCGCAGGACACGTCGGCGATCCCGCTGGGGCCCTCGATGAGGTCGACCTCCAGCCCTTCAGCCTTGAAGTAGCCCAGTTGCTCGGCGATGGTCAAGGGCAGGAAGGGCAGTTCGCCCTTGCCCGGCACTGCGATGCCGACCCGCGTTTTCTCCAGCCGCGCCTGGGCCCGCAAGGGTGTCCCCACCCCCATCGAGACGGCCAGCACGGCGGCCGTCGCGAAGGTGCGTCGACTGATGCGACCGTGGGTCATGGGCGTAGGCGGTCCTGAAGGAGTGAGCCTTCAGGTTACGGCACACGCGAGCCGCCCGCATCGGGGCGATCCCCGTCGGGGTTTACACCGAAAGCAGGGAACCTTCCTAGAACAGGCCCGAAAAGAGCAGCGCGATGTTCACGCCCAAGGCCAGAACCCACACCAGGCTGCGCAGCGAAGCGCGGCCGCCGACATACGCTCCGATGTAGACGATGCGAAGTGTGACAAATGCAACCGAGAGGGCATCGGCCAGGGCCTGGTTGGCGCCCATCTGGTGCGCCACGAGCACGGCAGCGACGAACAGCGGCAAGGCCTCGAAGCTGTTGGCCTGCGCCGCGTAGGCCCAGGCCGCCCGGCCCTCCTGGCGCGCCTGCCAGGCCCGTGGGTTCACGTTGTCGTAGCCGCCTTCCCGGCGCGGCCGCCCGAAGCCATCCTGTTTGGCCAGGCCGGCGCAGACGATGGGAAGCAGCGCCGCCACCAGCAGGCAGCCATAAGAGACGGTGAAATGCGGGACGGTCATGGGGGGAGTCTTTCTTTTTCTGTACAGAGAGTCTTCAGCGGCGGTCCACCAGGGCATGGGCGATGGTGCCCAGGTCCACGTACTCGAGCTCGCTGCCCGCCGGCACGCCGCGCGCCAGGCGCGTGACCGACAGGCCACGGGCCTTGAGCGCTTCGCCGATCACGTGGGCGGTGGCTTCGCCCTCGGCAGTGAAATTGGTGGCCAGGATCACTTCCTGCACGTCACCCGCGGTCGCGCGTTCGAACAGCGTGGCCAGTCCGATGTCGCGCGGCCCGATCCCGTCCAGCGGGCTGAGCTTTCCCATGAGAACGAAGTACAGGCCGCGAAACGCGCCGGTGCGTTCCACCGCCGACTGGTCGGCCGGGGTTTCCACCACGCACAGCTTGCTGCGGTCACGGTGCGGGTCACGGCAGGTCTCGCAGACCTCGTCCTCGGTGAAGGTGTGGCACAGGGCGCAATGGCGCGTGCGGCTGGCGGCCACCTGCAGGGCCTGGGCCAGCATCTGCGCGCCCTCTCGGTCGTGCTGCAGCAGGTGGTAGGCCATGCGCGACGCCGTCTTCTGGCCCACGCCCGGCAGCCGGCGCAAGGCTTCGATCAGGGCGGGAAGACTGTGGGACACCGAGTTGCGTGCCCGCTCAGAACGGGAACTTCATGCCGCCGGGCAGGCCTGGCATGCCGGCGGTGAGCTTGCCCATTTTTTCCTGGGAGGTCTCTTCGGCCTTGCGCACCGCAGCGTTGAAGGCGGCGGCCACGAGGTCCTCGAGCATGTCCTTGTCTTCGGCCAGGAGGCTGGGGTCGATGGCCACGCGCTTGACGTCGTGCTTGCAGGTCATGGTGACCTTGACCAGGCCGGCACCGGACTCGCCGGTCACCTCGATGGTGCCCAGTTCGTCCTGGGCCTTCTTGAGGTTTTCCTGCATGGCCTGGGCCTGCTTCATGAGGCCGGCCAGTTGTCCCTTGTTGAACATGGTGGGTTTCCTTTTAGCTGTGGGGGCCGTTCGCCCGAACGGGCTTGATGCTTCCGGGCACGATTTTCGCGCCAAAGTCCTGGATCATCTGCTGCACGAAGGGATCGGCCAGTATGAGGGCCTCGGCCTCGCGCTGGCGCTCGGAGGCGGCATGGGCGTTGCGACGGGCCGGACTGTCGGTGACGGCGCCCACCTCCACACCCAGAACCACGGGGTGGCCCGCCGCCTGCAAGGCTGCCTGCAGGCGCTCACGCGCCGCAGGCTGGTTCAGGGATTCGCGCTCGACGCGCAGCACCCAGTGATCGGTATCGCGCCCCACCAGCTGCGATTGCAGCGCCAGCTCGCGCACCAGCGCGTTGACCGCCTCGACCGCCACCAGGGCCTGCACGGTGGCATGCCAGAAATCACCCTCGTCGGTGCGCACGAAACCGGTGGCGGGACGCATCGCCGCGGCCTCGCGCGGGGACTCGGCCTGCACGCGTACCGGCACGCCCAGCACGGGGCTGCCGGGCCGGCCGTCGAGGGCCACCGGCGTGCGCGCGGGCTCGGAGCGTGCGCGGGGGGTCACCACGGGCAGCATCTGGCCCTCAGGGGCGTCGACCGCCGGCACGGCGGACACGGTGGCCACCGGAGCCGGGTGTTCAAGGGGGGGTGCCAGGGAGGCCGGCTTTACGCGGGCTGCGGGCTTGGCGGCCTGCGATGGCGCAGGCGCCGCCCGGGGTGCAAGCGCCGGACGAATCAGGGGTTCAGGCGGGCTTTTTTTTTCAGCCGGTGCCGAAGGCTGGGACGACGCACCAGGCTTGAAGGCCAGCAGGCGCAGCAGCACCATCGTGAGCGCCGCGTAGTCGTCGGGGGCCAGGCCCAGTTCGTTGCGGCCATGCAGGCACAGGCTGTAAAGCAGCTGGGTCTCGTCGGGCGGCAGCAGGCCGGCCAGGCGGGCGACCTCGGCGGCCTCGGGGTCGGAGGCATCGGCGGCAGAAGGCACCGCCTGGATCACGGCCATGCGTTGCAGCACCGCGGTCATGTCCTCGAGGGTGGACGCCGCACTCAGGCCATTGAGGCGCAGGGCCTCGCAGGTCTGGACCACGGCGGCGCCATCGGCCGCCGCCAGCGCCTCGATCAGGCGCAGCACATGCCCACGGTCGGCGCTTCCGAGCATCTGGCGCACGGCGGCCTCTTCGATCCGGCCACTGCCGAACGCAATGGCCTGGTCGGTCAGCGAGAGCGCATCGCGCATGGAGCCACGCGCCGCACGAGACAGCAGGCGCAGCGCGGGAAGCTGCGCGGGCACGCCCTCGGCCTGCAGCACGCGCACCAGATGCTCCTGCACGGTCTCGGGCGCCATGGGCCGCAGGTTGAACTGCAGGCAGCGGGAAAGCACCGTGACTGGCACCTTCTGCGGATCGGTGGTGGCCAGCACGAACTTGAGGTACTCGGGCGGCTCTTCGAGCGTCTTGAGCATCGCGTTGAACGCGTGCCCCGTGAGCATGTGCACTTCGTCGATCATGAAGACCTTGAAGCGGCCCTGCACTGGCTTGTAGACGGCCTGTTCCAGCAACTGCTGGACTTCGTCGACACCGCGGTTGGAGGCGGCGTCGAGTTCGGTGTAATCCACGAAGCGGCCGGCGTCGATGTCGGTGCACGCCTGGCACACGCCACAGGGCGCGGCGGTGATGCCGCCCTGTCCGTCGGCGCCCTGGCAATTGAGCGACTTGGCCAGCACGCGCGAGACCGTGGTCTTGCCCACGCCGCGGGTGCCTGTGAAGAGATAGGCATGGTGCAGCCGCTGCTGCGTCAGGGCATTGGTGAGGGCCCGCACCACGTGCTCCTGGCCGACCATCTCGCCAAAGGTGCGCGGACGGTATTTACGGGCCAGGACGAGGTACGACATCGGCGCGATTCTACGGGGGCCGCCCGGCCTGCCCGGCCCCAGGCCCCCTACCCTCTGGCTACAATCATGGGTGACGGGCCTCCCCGCATGGCAAAGCGGCCAACCGGGTCAGGTGGGGAACCAAGCAGCCCTAACTGTGGAGCCAGTGCCGGGGTCAAGGCTCGTCAACTTCTTTTTCTCCCAAGCACCCAGCC
>JBEGVR010000124.1:0-10974 GCA_041178265.1 Pseudomonadota bacterium
GTGATGGCGGCCCTGCTGCTGCGGCATGTGCCGCTGGCGCAGGCGGATGCCGACCTGCGCCAGCAGCGGTGGACCTACTACGCCGGCCGTCATGGTTCGCTGCGCACCGAGCTGGGCGCGCAGACGCTGGGCGTAATGGGCTTCGGCCACATCGGCCAGGCGATCGCAGCCCGGGCCCGGGCCTTCGGCATGCGGGTGCATGCAGCCAATCGCAGTCCTGTCCACAGCCCGGATGTCGACCGGGCCTTCAGCCTGTCTGCGCTCGAGGAATTCATGGCTTCGGTGGACATCGTGGTGGTGACGCTGCCCCTGGTGGACACCACACGCGGCCTGGTGGGGCGCCAGGCCCTGGCCGCCATGCGGCCCGATGCGGTGCTGGTGAACGTGGGGCGCGGTGCGGTGATCGATGAGGCGGCGCTCTTTGATGCCTTGCAGTCGGGGCGGCTGGCCAGCGCGATCATTGACACCTGGTACCAGTACCCGGACGCCACCCGCGCGGCATGCGCGCCGTCGGCGCGCTTTGACTTCGCCTCCCTGCCCAATGTGCTGATGACGCCGCATATGTCGGGATGGACCGAAGGCACCGTGCGGCGGCGGCAGCAGACGCTGGCGGAGAACATCACGCGCCTGGTGCGTGGAGAACCCTTGCTCAACGTCCTGCGCGCGGCGGCCTGAGCGGTCTGCGACGCAGGGCGGCAGTCAGGCCGCCACGACCTTTGTGCGCACCTGGACGCGCAGGTTTTTCTTGATCGCGGCGAAGATCGACGAGATGTTCGTCATGGTCGGATTGCCCGAGGCGGACAGCATCCGGTGCAGGCTCTTGGCCGGCTTGTGAATTTCCTCGGCGAGGCTCTCGAAGCCGACGGTCGCATTCACGAGATCGCGAAGCACCAGCTTGGCAGTGTCCGGTTCCCCGTCGAGGAACAGCATGATCGCCTCATCGAGCAGTGCTTTGGCAAACGCGGGATCGCCTTGCACCCGCGCCGCAACCGTCTCCTTGAAGTTTCGGGTCAGGGCCATGGTCATCATCCTTTTGCCGGCTTGCGGCGCTTGTAGTCGTCCCAACGTTGAATGGCCAGATCAATGTCCTTCTGCTGGCGTTTCTTGGATCCACCTCCTAGCAAAAGGATGATTCGATTTCCGTCTTTCGCGAAATAAATCCGCAGGCCCGGCCCCCAGTTGATCCGGAATTCGCCGATTCCGCGAAACCACTGCACATTCGACAGGTTCCCTTGCTCCATGCGGATCACCGCGACCTGGATCTTGGCTGCTGCGACGCCTTCAAGGCCCTTGAACCACTCCCCGAAGGGGCTCATGCCGTCGTCGAGCAGGAGTTCTTTGATCTGGAATGTCATGCATTCTAAGGTAACACATAAGTTACCGTCGAGCAGGGCTATCCGGACCTCAACCCCCTCGTCGCAACGCCCCCTTGCGCGGCGGCCCCGTCGTCCCCCGGTGCACGATGTCGGCGGGGAACACCTGGAAAGCCTCGTAGGGCTGCCCCTCCAGGCGCGCCACGATCTGGTCGGCCGCTGCGCGTCCCACTTCCACGATGGGCGTGGACACACTGGTCAGCCCCGGTGTCTGCGTCGCGCCCAGGTCGGTGTTGTCCACGCCGGTGATGCTGATGTCCTGCGGCACACGCACGCCCGCCTCGCGGCACGCCAGCATCGCGCCCACGGCGAACACGTCGTTGGTGGCGACCACCGCGGTGGGCGGGTCGGGCAATGCGAGCAGCCGCAGCATCGCGTCCCGCGCCGACTGCAACGCGATCGGCGCGTATTGCACGCAGCGCTCGTCCAGCGTCAGACCCGCCTCGGCCAGCGCCGCGCGCAGGCCCTCGCCGCGGGTGCGCGCCCGGTCGTTGCCTTCCAAGGGCGCACTGAGCAAACCGAAGCGGCGGTGCCCCAGCTCCAGCAGGTGCCGGCCCATCGCGTAAGTGGTGCCCTGGTTGTCGAAGCCCAGGCTCGGGTGGCGCCGCTGTGGGTCCACCGCCCAGGCCAGCACATAGGGCCGGCCATAGTCCCCGAGCAGCGAGAACAGCGCCTGCTCGTGGTCCAGGCCCACGAACACAAAGGCATCGACGCCGTGCTGCACCAGCTGCCCCGCGATGCGCAATTCGGTGGCCAGGTCGTAGTGGTGTTCGGCCAGCACCAGCGAGTAGCCGCGTTCGTCCAGCCGCCGCTGCAAGGCGCTGGTGGTGCGCGCATACAGCGCGTAGTCGAAGGAAGGGACGATGGCCCCCACCATCCGGCTGCGATGGCTGCGCAGCGTACGCGCCGCCCCATGCGGCACGTAACGCAGCTTGGTTGCCGCCTCCAGCACCCGCTGGCGTGTGGCTGCCTCCACGCTGTCTGGGGTGTTCATCACCCGAGACACGGTGGCCGTGGACACCCCCGCCAGGCGCGCCACATCCTTGGCGGCCGAGCGGCTGCGGGGGACCGCGGGCGCGCCGGAGTGGGAAGATCGATCCGGCTTCATGTAATCGTTATCTTGGCGGGATTGGATACTAATTTATCCGAAGTGCCTCCAGAAATCCGTTCCTTAATTAAGGGAAATCCCTGAATCCGGGACGATGACAAGCCCAACGAAACCTTCTACATTGAGCCAACATGTAATCGATTTCATGACGCCGGCTCCGGCGCGGCTGCCAGACTTTCCACCCCCTTTTGAAGGAGACACCCATGAATGAATCCCCCGTGAGCGGTCCGCAATTGGACGACGAGCGCCGCAGCTTCCTGGGCAAGGCAGCCGCCCTGGGCGTGGCCGGCCTGGGCGGTGCCGGCTGGATGGGCGCGGCGCACGCGCAGGCCCCCGACCTCACGCCCTACACCCGCGCCCGCATCAACTGGAAGCAGGTGGAGGGCGAGTCCATCAGCGTGGCGGTGATTCCCGCCAGCTATTTCGACAACCTGCTGGACCTGCTGCCGCAGTTCGAGGCCCTCACCGGCATCAAGGTGCGCGCCGAAAAGGTGCCGCCCGGCCAGATCCGCCAGAAGTCCATGCTGGACCTGTCGTCCAAGACGGCCACCTATGCCACCAGTGCCACCGACCCGATGTACTACCCGCTGTACGTTGCGAACAAGTGGGTCGAGCCCCTGGACAAGTACCTGAACGACGCCACGCTCACGGACGCCGCCTGGTACAACTACAACGACATCCTCAAGGCCTGGCGCGACGCCGACTCGGTCGACGGCAAGCCCTATGGCATTCCCTTCGATGGCGAGGTGACGGTGCAGGTCTATCGCAAGGACCTGTATGCCGCCAAGGGTCTCAAGCCGGCTGACACCTACGACCAGCTCCTGGCCAATGCCAAGGCCCTGAACGATCCCGCCAACCGCGTCTACGGCCTGGCGATGCGCGGCTTCGCGGGCGCGGGCCAGAACATGTACCTGTATCCCTCGCTGTTTCGCGGATTCGGCGGCAACTGGTTCCAGGGCAAGGACCTGGTCGTGAACAGCCCCGAGGCCGTGCGCGCCCTTGACTGGTACGTGAGCACCCTGACGCAGTTCGCCCCGCCGGCGGTGCGTAACTGGAACTGGCCGGACATCGCCGACGCCTTCTCTCAAGGGACGCTGGGCTGCTACCTTGACGCGCACTCTTCGGCCGCCGTGATCAACAACCCCGAGAAATCCAAGGTGGTCGGCAAGATCGCCTACGCCCGCTGGCCGCGCGGCCCCGCCGGCAAGCGCGTCACCTCGATCTGGAACTGGGGGTTCCCGATCAACGCGGCGCTCACCGAGCGCGCCAAGAAGGCGACCTGGCTGTTCATCACCTGGGCGACCGCCGCCGAGACGCAGGCGCGCACCTCCTGGAAGTTCGCCGGCCCCGCCAAGCGCTCGGGCCTGAACCGGGTGTCGCTGTGGAAGTCTTCGGAGTTCTCGTCGGCCATGCAGGGCGCGGGCGACAACTTCATCAACGCCGCCCTCGAGTCGCTGGAACAGGACACCGACGTCGAATGGCGCCCGCGCGTGCCGCAGTGGCCCGCCATCGGTGACACCATGGCCACCGCCATCCAGTCGGCCCTGGTCGGCCAGAAGAAGTCCAAGGAGGCCCTGGACGAGGCCCAGGCGCGCATCGCTCAGATCATGCGCAGCTGACGCGGGATGGCTGGCAGCGCGGTCGCCGTCATCGACACGCAGGCACGGCAGGAGCGGCGCTTCGCGCTGGCCCTGTTCGCGCCCGCGTTCGTGCTGCTGCTCCTGATCACGACCGCGCCGCTGGTCTTCCTGGCCTGGAACAGCCTGCAAAAGCTCGACCTGGGCATGCCCTGGCTGTCCGGGTTCGCGGGCCTGGGCAACTACACCAAGATGGCAGGCGACCCGCGTTTCTGGAATTCGCTCACGCTCACGGTCATCTACACCTCGTCCACCGTCGTCCTGCAGATCATCATCGGCCTGTCGCTGGCCTTGTTGGTGCTGCAGATCCCGCGCGGGCAGGCGATCCTGCGCGTGGCGGCCATCCTGCCCATCGTGCTCGCGCCGGTGGTGGTGGGCCTGTTCTGGCGCACCCTGGTGCTGGCGCCAGACTTTGGCCTGGTCGACCTCGTCACGCGCGCGCTGGGCCTGGGCAGCCACAACTGGCTGGGGGATCCGCAGCTCGCACTGATCTCCGTGATCGCCATCCACACCTGGCAGTGGACGCCCTTTGCCTTTCTGGTGCTGCTCGCGACGCTGGCCACGCTGCCGCCGGACGTCTATGAGGCCGCACGCCTGGATCGCGCCAGCGCCTGGCAACGCTTTCGGCACATCACGCTGCCCCTGATCCGGCCCGCCGTGGTGATGGTGGTGATCCTGCGCACCATGACCGCGCTCTCCGCCTTCGCCGCGATCTTCGCGGCCACCGGCGGCGGCCCGGGCACGTCCACCGAAATCCTGAACCTCTACGCCTACCGCACCTCTTTCACCGAGTTGAACATCGGCTACGGCTCCGCCCTGGCGATGGTGCTGCTGGCCATCACCGTGTTCGTGTCCTGGCTGCTGTTTCGCCGCCGCCGGAGTCCGGCATGACATCCCGCGTGAAGCCGATGCCGCGCCAGGCCATGCTGCTCGTGATCGCGGGCCTGCTCGTGTCCGTGTGGGCCTTCCCGGTGCTGTGGGCGCTGCTCACCTCGTTCAAGACCGAGCGTGACGTGCTGGCTTACCCGCCGGTGTGGCTGTTCACGCCCACGCTGGCCAACTACCGCGAGGTGTTGTTCGGCCCCGCGTCCATCCTGCCGAACCTCGGGTCCAGCCTGGTCGTCACCTGCTCGGCGACGGTGCTGACCCTGGCCTTCGCGATCCCCGCCGCCTATGCGCTGGCGCGGCTTCGCTACCCGTTCAAGCGCGCCAGCGGCTTTTACGTGCTGGTCACGCAGATGCTGCCGCCGGTGGGCCTGGTGATTCCCTATTACCTGGCCCTGCAGCGCCTGGGTGCGCTGGACACCTACAGCGGGATGATCACCATCTACCTGACCTTCTCGCTGCCTTTCGCGATCTGGCTGCTGGTGTCCTACTTCGAGGACATCCCCTACGAGATGGAGGAGGCCGCGCTGCTCGATCACGCCGGCCGCTGGGGCGCGCTGTGGCACGTGGTCCTGCCGCAGGTGCGCGGCGGCATCGCAGTCACCACCGTGTTCGTGTTCCTCAATGCCTGGAACGAATTCATGTTCGCCGTCGTCCTGGGAGGCAACAAGGTGCGGCCGGTGACGGTCGCCATGTTCAATTTCATCTCGGTCGAACAGACCCAGTGGGCCAAGGTGGCTGCCGGCGCGATGGTGGCGATGGCGCCCGTCATCCTGCTGGGGCTCCTGGCCCAGAAACACATCGTCAAGGGCCTCACCGTCGGTGCGGTCAAGGGAGGAGGGCGTCGATGAACGCACGCGGCAGCGTCCGCTTCGAAGGCGTGGTCAAGCGCCATGGTGAAACCACCGTGCTTCATGGCGTGGACCTGGAGGTTCGCGCGGGTGAATTCTTCGTGCTGCTGGGGCCCTCGGGT
Source organism: Pseudomonadota bacterium (assembly GCA_041178265.1). Classification (GTDB taxonomy): domain Bacteria; phylum Pseudomonadota; class Gammaproteobacteria; order Burkholderiales; family Burkholderiaceae_C; genus Ramlibacter. Next base: position 5,977 of record JBEGVR010000124.1, read on the forward strand.
TCGGGCAAGACCACCACCCTGCGCATCCTGGCTGGCCTGGAGCCGGTGAGTGCGGGTAGCGTCTGGCTCGATGGGCAGGATGTCACGCAGACCGAGCCCGGTGCGCGCGACGTCGCCATGGTGTTCCAGAGTTATGCGCTGTATCCGCACATGACGGTGGCCGAGAACATCGGCTTTCCGCTCAAGATGATGAAGCGCCCCGCCGCCGAGATCACGCAGGCGGTGCAGGCCGCCGCGGCGCGCGTGAGCATCGATCATCTGCTGGTGCGCCGACCGGGCCAGCTCTCGGGCGGGCAGCAGCAGCGCGTGGCCCTGGCCCGCGCCATCGTGCGCCAGCCGCGGATCTTTTTGCTGGACGAACCGCTGTCCAACCTGGACGCCAAGCTGCGCCTGGAGACACGCCTCGAACTGCGCGAGCTGCAACGCGACCTGGGGGTCACCACCGTGTACGTGACCCACGACCAGGAAGAGGCCATGACCCTGGCCGACCGCATCGCCGTCTTCATGGAGGGCCGCATCGTGCAGGTCGGCACGCCGCGCCAAGTGTTCGGCCGCCCGGCGCAGGCCAGCGTGGCGGGCTTCATTGGCACCCCGCCGATGAACCTGCTGCCCGCGACCTGGCAGGGCAGCACGGTCACGGTGGAGGGCAGCGCACACCCGGTGGCCACCGCCACCGACGCCCCGCGTCCCGTGAGCCTGGGCATCCGCCCCGGCGACCTGCAGGTCCAGGCGCAGGGCCTGGCCGCCAAGGTGCTGGTTGTCGAGGAACTTGGCGACCACGTCGTCCTGAACGTGCAGGCGGGCCCCACGCGCCTGAAGGTCAAGGTGCCCGGCCTCTCGCCTGCGCGGGAGGGCGACATCGTGCACCTGGGCTTCGCGCCCGACGCCGCCCACCTCTTCGACCCCCAGGGCGGGCAGCGCCTGGCCTGAATCCGCCCGAACCCTCCGACCCGCGAACGACATTCCTGGAGCAGCCATGAGCACGCGCCCCAACATCCTCCTGATCCTGAACGACGACATGGGCTACTCCGACATCGGCTGCTACGGCGGCGAGGTCGAGACCCCGAACCTGGACCGACTGGCGACCAACGGCCTGCGCTTCACCCAGTTCTACAACACGGCCCGCTGCAGCCCCTCGCGCGCGTCCCTGCTCACGGGCCTGCACCCGCACCAGACCGGCATCGGCATCCTGACCTACGACTCGGGCCCCGAGGGCTACGCCGGCAACCTGAACCAGCGCTGCGCCACGATCGCGGAGGTGCTCAAGACCGCGGGCTATCGCACGTACCTCAGTGGCAAGTGGCATGTCTCGAGCAACCTCACCCAACCTACGGATTCGTGGCCGCGCCAGCGCGGCTTCGACGAATTCTTCGGCACCATCATCGGAGCGGGCAGCTTCTACGACCCCAACACCCTCACGCGCGGCAACGACAACGCCGAACACGAGGCGCGAAAGCCGGGCTTTTTCTACACCGACGCGATCAGCGACGAGGCGGTGCAGATGCTGCGAAACCACCAGCAGCAGCATGCGGGGGCGCCGTTCTTCCAGTACGTGGCGTACACCGCGCCGCACTGGCCGCTGCACGCGCACGATGAAGACATCGCCCGCTACCAGGGCCGCTTTGACGCCGGCTGGGACACGCTGCGCGAGGCGCGCCTGGAAAAGCTGGTGCGCTGGGGCCTCCTGGACCAGAAGTGGAAGCTCACCGAACGCGACCCGAGCCAGCCGCCGTGGACCGAAGCCGAACACAAGGCCTGGCTGGCGCGCTGCATGGAGGTCTATGCCGCCCAGATCGACCGCATGGACCAGGGCATCGGCCGCATCCTCAAGCAGCTCGAGGACAACGGCGCGTTGGACAACACCCTGGTGATCTTCCTGGCCGACAACGGCGCGTGCGCCGAAGACATCCCGGAGAACGTCACCATCGACGAACTCGTGAACAAGCTGATGATCGCCCGCTCGCACACGCGCGACGGCGCGGTGGTGCGCTTTGGCAACAACCCGGACCTCATGCCCGGCGCCGAAGACACGTACCAGAGCTACGGCACCGCCTGGGCCAACCTGTCGAACACGCCATTCCGTCTGTACAAGCACTGGATCCACGAAGGCGGCATCTCCACGCCGCTGATCATGCATTGGCCCCAGGGCATCGCGCAGCGTGGCGAGATCCGACACACACCAGGTTACCTGCCGGACATCATGGCCACCGTGCTTGACATCTCGGGCGTGCCCTATCCGCAGTCGCTGGGCGGGCGGTCCATCCTGCCGTTGGAAGGCCATTCGCTCAAGCCGGCGTTCCAGGCCGACCTCCAGCAGCGCCCGCCCATGTTCTGGGAGCACGAGGGCAACAGCGCGGTGCGCATCGGCCGCTGGAAACTCGTGCGCCAGCATGGCCGGGCCTGGGAGCTGTATGACATGGTCGAAGACCGCACCGAATTGCACGACCTGGCCGCCAAGCATCCCGAGCGCGTGGCCGACATGGCCCGCCAGTACGAGGCCTGGGCACGGCGCTGCGGCGTGCTCGATCGCGAGAAGGTAGTCGCCCTCATGCGCGGCCAGGGCGTGACCCGCGCATTCTGGGAAGACGAGTGAGCTGCTGCGTCCCGGCCTGGGCGCTGCCGGGGGCGTGGCCGTGGCAAGAGGCACCGCTGTCGCAGTCGGTGGCAGTCGATCCGGCCACGCAGGCCAAGGCGCTTCCTCGCCTCGTCGACCTTCCCGGTGGCCGCTACACCATGGGCAGCAGCGGCAGCGAGGGCTTCGCCGAGGATGGCGAGGGCCCCGCGCGCGAAGTGGAGATCGGGCCGTTCTCGATCGGTGAGACCACCGTCACCAACCGCGAATTCCGTGCGTTCGTGCGCGCCACGCGCTACATCACCGACGCCGAGCAGGCGGGCACCTCCTTCGTGTTCTACCTGCAGGTCGATCCGCAGCGCCGTGCCACGATGCGCCGCATCTCGCGCGAGCTGCCCTGGTGGCTGGAGGTGGAGGGCGCCTGCTGGCAGCGCCCCCAGGGCCCGGGCAGCAGCATCCAGGAGACCCTGGACCATCCGGTGGTCCACGTGTCTTGGACGGATGCAGCCGCTTACTGCGCGTGGGCGGGTCTGCGCCTGCCGACGGAGGCCGAATGGGAATACGCCGCCCGAGGCGGCCTCGTGCAGGCGCGCTATCCGTGGGGCGATGAATTCGAGCCGGGGGGCGAACGCCGTTGCAACACCTGGCAGGGGGTGTTCCCGTCACAGCCGAAGGCAGGATGGACGCCGGGGCCGGTGCCCGCCCGCAGCTTCGAGGCCAATGGCCATGGCCTGTACCAGATGGTGGGCAATGTCTGGCAGTGGTGCGCGGACTGGTTCAGCCCGCGCTACCACCTGGAGACCCCGTCGCACGATCCGCATGCCGATGCCGCCACCGGACGCCGATCGCAACGCGGCGGCTCCTTCCTGTGCCACGCCTCCTACTGCGACCGCTACCGGGTGGCCGCCCGCGCGTCCAACGCGCCGATGTCCACCACCAGCCACTGCGGCTTCCGTGTGGCATCCGGTCCCCGGCGCACGGATCGCGATCAGCACCCCGCCGTTGCCCGGTAGTACGTACTGATCGTCGGGTTCTAGCCCGGGTTCGCGTAACTTGCCGGTTCGAAGTTACCAATAGACTCCCTCGGGGCCGCACGCGGCCGAGCTGTTGGGGCGAGCTGTTGAGTTGCCCTGGACTGCGTTAACATCAGCGCCTCCCGAGCTCTCAAACCTTGGCGCCATGTCCCTCAGCAAAAAAGACAGTTCGCTGCTCTATTTGAAGTTTCTGAACCTGGTGGCAGCAGCCCGGCGCCTTCCGGGCATCCCTGAGATCGACGCGGTGGAAGACCGGATCCTGGCCTTCCTGGCCCGTTCCTGGTATGCCGGCGACCGCATCAGCGTGGTCGAGGCCATGAACGGCATGCCCGAGATCTCTCCCTCCACCGTCCAGCACCGCCTGAAAGCCCTGCGTTCCAAGGGCCTGCTGCGCGTGGAAACCGACGAGCAAGACAACCGCCTGAAGTACGTCCAGCCGACCGATCTGTCGATGCGCTACTTCGCGGCCCTGGGCCAATGCATGCGCAAGGCCCAGGCCAGCTGAGCGCTCCGGCGATGCAAGCGGCGACGTTGCACCAGCGCCTGTCCGCTACCCAGTTCCTGGTCGGCATCGTTGCCGTCGCGGGGTCCTACTTCTTGGTCTTTGAGCTGAACGAATGGGTGTTCAGCGCGACCAAGGTCTCTGACCACATCAGCTGGGTGTTTCTGCCGGCAGCTATCCGCATGCTGGCGGTGATGCTGCTCGGATGGGCTGGCGTGGCCGGCCTGTACCTGGGCTCCCTGGCCCAGCTGGACGACATGCTGGGGATTGACCCGGCGCGTGCGTTGTGGATCGCCGCCCTCTCGTCGGTGCCCTGCCTGCTGGCGGCTCGCCTGGTGCAGCGCGTGCTGCGGGTGCAGGCTGACCTGGCGGGCATGACGGGCCGCCACCTGCTGGTCTTCGGCCTCGCGGGTGGCCTCGCCAACAGCGGCGCCCATACGCTGTACTTCATGCTCGAAGCCGACAGCCTCCGGCCCCTGGCGGGCTTCCTGCCGATGTTCGTCGGCGACACCCTGGGCACGCTGATCGTGCTGTACATCGGCGCGCTGGTGCTGAACCGGTTGATGCCGCGCGGAGGGTGAGCCATGGGCATCTGGATCGAGCTGGGCGTGTTCCTGCTGGTGTTCGTCTTCGCGGCCTGGCAGTTCCACGACCTGCGCAAGGTCCGGGCCGAGCGCGAGGCGCGCCTGCGTGCCGAGCGCGAGCGCACCGGTCCACCCGACGGCGGGCCTGCCGCCTGAGGCCTCGCCCGGTGGGGCACCGCGCCGCCAAATAGTGCGCAGTCCGGGCCGATCAGCCGCTCGTGCCCCGGCGCAGCGGTCGCTCGGGAGCCCCGGACCGCTATCGTCAGGGCGCACGGTGTGCCTATGCCCTCGTTTCCCGGACGCCAG
>JBEGVR010000125.1:0-2615 GCA_041178265.1 Pseudomonadota bacterium
CCAGGACATGGCCGACGCCGCCTGGACGATCATCCAGGAAGTCGAGGCGATGGGCGGCATGACCCGCGCGGTCGATTCGGGCTGGGCCAAGCTCAAGATCGAGGCCGCCGCCGCCGAGAAGCAGGCCCGCATCGACTCGGGCAAGGACGTGATCGTCGGCGTCAACAAGTACAAGCTCGCCCAGGAAGACGCCATCGAGATCCTCGAGGTGGACAACGTCATGGTCCGTGAGCAGCAGGTCGCCCGCCTTCAGCAGATCAAGGGCACGCGCGACACGGCCCGCGTCCAGAAAGCGCTGGCGGCGATCACGGCGATTGCCGAGGGCGGCCCGGGCAACCTGCTGGCCGCCAGCGTGGAGGCGATCCGCGCCCGCGCCACCGTCGGCGAGGTGTCCGACGCGCTGGAAAAAGTCTATGGGCGCCATCGCGCCGACACGCAAAAGGTGACCGGTGTGTATGCAGCCGCCTATGACTCGGCCGAGGGCTGGGACAAGCTCAAGGAAGAAATCGCGCAGTTCGCGCAGGACCACGGTCGCCGCCCGCGCGTGATGATCGCCAAGCTGGGGCAGGACGGCCACGACCGCGGCGCCAAGGTGGTGGCCACGGCCTACGCCGACCTGGGCTTTGACGTGGACATGGGCCCGCTGTTTCAGACGCCCGAGGAGTGCGCGCGCCAGGCCATCGAGAACGATGTGCACGCGGTGGGCGTGTCCACGCTGGCCGCCGGCCACAAGACCCTGGTGCCGGCCATCATCGCAGAGCTTCGCAGGCAGGGCGCGGACGAGATCATCGTCTTCGTGGGCGGCGTGATCCCGCGCCAGGACTACGAGTTCCTGTACGACGCGGGCGTCAAGGGCATCTATGGCCCCGGCACCCCGATCCCCGCCAGCGCAAAGGACGTGCTCGAGCAGATCCGCAAGGCGCAGGGCGGGAAGTGATACAGTAATACGGTATCACATCTGGAGTCTGCCATGGCCGTATCCGTCCGCATGGACCCCCTGCTGGAGCGCGAGCTCGAAGCCGCCGCGCGCCTGCAGGGGATGACCAAGTCGCAGTTCATCATCGACGCCGTCGAGCGCGCCCTGGGCCGCAAGAATCCCTACGAGCTGTTGCTCAAGGTGCGCGAGGAGATGGGCGCCTATGACACGGCGCCTGGCGTAGGCGCTAGCGAGCCTGCCCGTGCGGGTGAAAGTACCCGCCAGCGCGTGCGCCGCGTGCTTCAGGCACGCCACGACGCGGCCAGCGCGCCCGAGGTCGCCACGCCGGGTCCCGCAGCCCGCAAGCGCGCCAGGAAGGCCCGATGAAGCCGGTACTCGTGGATGCCAGTGCGCTCATCGCCCTGTTCGACCCCGCGGATGCGGCGCATCCGCGCTACACCGGCTTGCTGCGTGAACAGGGCGCGCGGCTGCGACTGCACACGGTCTGGCCCTGCATCGTCGAGGCCTCGCACCTGCTGCGGGGCCTGGCCAAGTACGCGATGCTGCGCTGGATCGGCCATGGCGCCGTGCAGGTGTTTCCGACCGACAGCACCGACTTGCTGGAGCTTGTCCCCGTGATGCAGCAGTACTCCGAGCCTCCGCGCAGCAGCATGGACCTGGCCGATGCCGCGCTGTATTGGTTGGCCGCCGAGACCGGCATCACCACAGTCATGACGCGCGACGTCCGCGATTTTTCGCGCTATCGCCTGCCCGATGGCGGGTCCTTCGAGATTTTGTGACTGCCATCGTCGTCGCCGACCTCGCACCTGCGGTTCTGGGGAAGCCGGGGCCGGCGCAGCGTCGCGCCATCGCCAAGACCATCACCCTGCTGGAGTCCACCCGCGCCGATCACCGCGCCCAGGGCGACACGCTCCTGACTGAATTGCTGCCGCACACCGGGCGGTCCTTCCGCCTGGGTATTTCCGGTGTGCCGGGCGTGGGCAAGAGCACCTTCATCGAGGTCCTGGGCCTGTCCCTCATCGCGCAGGGGCATCGCGTGGCGGTGCTCACCATCGACCCTTCCAGCACCGTCTCGGGCGGCTCCATTCTCGGGGACAAGACCCGGATGGAGCAGCTGTCCGTGAACGAGCGGGCCTACATCCGGCCCAGCCCCTCGGGCGGCACGCTGGGTGGCGTCGCCGAGAAGACCCGCGAGGCCATGCTGGTGTGCGAAGCCGCCGGCTACGACCTCGTCATCGTCGAGACGGTGGGCGTGGGCCAGAGCGAGACCGCCGTGGCCGGCATGACCGACATGTTCGTGCTGATGCAGCTGCCCAATGCGGGTGACGACCTGCAGGCGATCAAGAAGGGCGTGATGGAGCTGGCCGACCTGGTCCTGATCAACAAGTCCGACCTCGATGTCGATGCGGCCACCCGCGCCGAGGCGCAGATCACGAGTGCCCTGCGCCTGTTCACCCAGCACGGGCGCGACTGCGGTGCCTGGCGTCCGCAGGTGCTGCAACTGAGTGCCCTCAAGGGCACGGGCGTCGACGCGTTCTGGGCCTGCGTGGACCGCTTCCGGCAGGCGCAAGCGGCCAGCGGGCAACTGCAGGCGCGCCGGCAGGGCCAGTCGCTGGCCTGGATGTGGGAGCGCATTGAATCCGGCCTGCGCCAGGAGTTTCGTGAGCACCCCGCCGTG
>JBEGVR010000126.1:0-3902 GCA_041178265.1 Pseudomonadota bacterium
TCGGCATGGGCACCCCCGCCAGCGCTCGACAGCAGCGCCAGCAAGAGGCCCGTGGCAATCCTGTGAATGCCACCCATGTTCTCAGCGTCCGTTCAGACGAATGAACTTCTGCACCCGGTGCCCGGTCTGCACTTCACCCGTGAACAAATTGCCCGCGGAATCGAAGTCCATGTTGTGCACCCAGTCGAACTGGCCGGGCTGACGTCCGCCCGTGCCCCAGGAATACACCGGCTCCAGGGTCTGGCGATCCAGCGTCCAGATCACGTTGTTGGTGCCATCGGGCACGTAGACAAAGCGCTGCTCGGTATCCAGCGGGTCAAACTCCATTTCCCAGGTGGAGCCGGGGCCGTAAGTCTGTGGCGCCAGGATGCTCTCGCTCACATAGGTACCATCCTTGCGGAACACCTGGATGCGGTTGCTCGGGCGGTCGCTGATGTAGATATGGTCGTCATCGGAGATGGCCAGACCGTGCACAGGAGTGCGCCAGGTGCGGCTGGGCGGAGCACTTGGATCCCACACGCCGGGGTTCTCGTCCACAGGCGGTTCGCCGTAGGCGCCCCAGTGCCGGAGGTAAGCCCCGGTCTCGGCATTGAAGACGATCACACGGCGATTGCCGTAACCGTCGGCCACGTAGATCTCATTGTTCTCGGGGTCCACTTCCATGACGGCAGCACGGTTCACCGAGTCGGTGTCATTGCTGCCCTCGTTCATGCCCACGCCACCGATAGTCAGCACCAGTTCGCCTTCCTTCGTGAACTTGTGCATGTGGTGGTCATCCGTGCCATTGCCAGCTACCCAGACGAAGCCCAGGTGATCAACATGGATGCCGTGTTCGCTGTTGAACCATTCGTATTCATTGGTCGGACTGGCACCCCAGGCATGAATGACATTGCCTTCCGGGTCGAAGGCCAGCACGGCCGGAGCGGTGGTGCAGCACAGCGACTGCAGCGGCGAGTGTCCCCAGCTCTGATCGCGCACGGTTTGCAGCGGCGTCGAGCCGGCATTGGTGCTCTGTACCGTCCAGGGCCGGTGGATGATCCAGACATTGTCGTCAGCATCCACTGCCGTGCCGGCCACCTGGCCGATGATCCAGTTGTTGGGGAGCGGCTTGGGCCAGAAGGGGTCGACGGCGAACTGCGCGACGCCGGCGGGAACTTCGGGGCCGGAAGCATCTTCGGGCATGTGCGGAACGGTGAGGGTCTGCGCCTGGGTCAAGAGCGGTAAAGCCGCCATGGCCAACAGAGCACAGCCCGCGGTCAGGCGAGCAGCAGTGTTCTTCATATTCAGGGTTACTCCGGTATTTTTGTTGTTGTCAGGGTCCTGCGACCCGGATTATGGAAGCGGCGAGAACAAGCTGTCCACGTTTTTGTGTCCATCCGTCTGGAATCACCGGTTTGAAAGAGAATTTTCTTGCCGCCGCCGAGGAGCAGTCGGTATTCTCGCCGCCTTTCCACGCTGCACGGATTTCCTCTCCTCATGAAAGACCTGACCCAGGGCTCCATTCCCCGCACCATCATTGCCATGGCGGCGCCCGTAGCGGCGGGCATGATTTTCCAGACGCTGTACCTGCTGGTGGATCTGTACTTCGTGGCGGCGCTGGGCGATGACTCGGTGGCGGGAGTTGGCGCGGGCGGCACCCTGATGTTCATGATCATGGCGCTGACCCAGATTCTGGGCGTAAGCGCCGTGGCGATGATCTCCCAGGCCGTGGGCCGCAAGGACCGCGAGCACACCAATCTGGTGTTCAACCAGTCCCTGATGGTGGCGGCCCTGTTCGCCGTGGTGACCCTGGTGGGCGGCTACGCGGCAGCGGATGTCTACATGACCAGCGTGGCGTCCGACGAAGGCGCGGTGCGCGAGGGCGTGATCTTCCTGTACTGGTTCCTGCCCGGCATGGCCCTGCAGTTTCCGATGATGGCCATGGCCTCGTCCCTGCGCGCCACCGGCCTGGTGAAGCCGGGCATGGTGGTGCAGGTGCTGACCGTGGTGCTCAACACCCTGCTCGCGCCGCTGCTGATCGCCGGCTGGGGCCCGGGCCCGGCGCTGGGCGTGATGGGCGCTGGTCTGGCCAGCTCGATTTCCGTGTTCGCAGGGGTGCTGCTGCTCACGGGCTATTTCATCAAGGTCGAAAAGTACGTGTCCTTCGAGACCAGCCTCTGGAAACCCCGCGTGGACATCTGGACCCGGATGTTCAATATCGGGCTGCCCGCTGGCGGCGAGATGGTGATCCTGTTTGTGTACTTCTCGGCCGTGTACTGGCTGATTGCCGACTTCGGCGCGGCGGCCCAGGCGGGCTTCAGCATTGGCGGGCGCATCATGCAGTCCATCTTCATGCCCACCATGGCCATCGCCTTCGCCCTGGGGCCCATCGTCGGCCAGAACTTCGGCGCCGGCCGCCACGACCGGGTGCGCCAAACCTACTTCAAGGGCGTCATGCTCAGCAGCGCGCTGATGCTGCTGGTGACCATCCTCATGCAGTGGAAACCGGAGCTGCTGGTGATGGCCTTCACCGACGAGGCCGAAGTGATCGAAGTGGGCGCCGTGTTCCTGCAGCTGATCTCGCTGAACTTCATTGCCCAGGGCATCGTGTTTTCCAGCTCGGGCGTGTTCCAGGGCCTTGGCAACACGCGCCCGGCCATGATCAGTTCGATGATCCGCGTGCTGGTGTTCCTGCCCCTGGCGGTGTACCTGAAATACCAGCCCGGCTTCCACATCAACCAGGTGTGGTACGTGTCGATCCTGTCGGTCACCGCCCAGGCCGTGGCCGGCTACGTGCTGGTGCGCCGCGAATTCCGCCTGCGGCTGGACGCCCCGGCCGCCGTAAACGCAGGAATTTGAGAATTCAGTCAGCACTCTTCGGAATCGAGTAGAGCGCGACGCGGCGATCTGGTTCAATCCCGCCGTCTGCAGAAGAACACCGCCGCAGCCTGACTGCGCGGACGAACATCCCATTGCGAGAGGTAATGCCCATGTACACGAAGTCCCCGCTGTTCCTGCGCCGCGCCCTGCCGGCGCTTGGCCTGAGTCTGAGTCTTTTCCTTCCCGGCGCCTGGGCGCAGAGCACGGCCCCGGTAGCGGACGTTGTGGTGGATGCCCAGCGCATCACCGACGCCGATGCCTTCCCGGGCGACTGGATGAGCCACGGCCGCACCTACACCGAACAGCGTTTCAGCCCGCTGGACCAGATCAACCGCGACACCGTCGCCGGCCTCAGCCTGGCCTGGTCTGCCGACATCGACACCAGCCGCGCCCAGGAAGCCACGCCCATCGTGGTGAACGGCAAGATCTACGTCTCCACCGCGTGGAGCAATGTGAAGGCCTTCGACGCACTGACCGGCGCGCCGCTGTGGAGCTGGGATGCCGCCGTGGACCGCGCCAAGGGCGCCGATGCCTGCTGTGACGTGGTGAACCGGGGCGTGGCCTACTGGGAAGGCAAAGTCTATGTCGGCACGCTGGACGGCCGGCTGGTGGCACTGGATGCCAACACTGGCGAACAGGTCTGGTCCACGGCCACCTTCGACCCGGCTCTCAAATACACCATCACCGGCGCGCCCCGCGTCATCAAGGGCCAGGTGATGATCGGCAACGGCGGAGCCGAATACGGCGTGCGCGGCTATGTCAGCGCCTATGATGCCAACACCGGCGAGCTGACCTGGCGTTTCTACACCGTGCCCGGCAACCCTGCCGACGGCTTCGAGAACGACATCATGGCCGCCGCTGCCAACACCTGGAACGGCAGCTGGTGGAACCTGGGCGGCGGCGGCACCGTATGGGACGCCATCGCCTATGACCCGACGCTGGACCTGATGTACATCGGCGTGGGCAACGGCTCGCCCTGGAATCAGGCCCTGCGCAGCCCCGGCGGCGGCGACAACTTGTTCCTCAGCTCGATCGTGGCACTG
>JBEGVR010000127.1:0-6748 GCA_041178265.1 Pseudomonadota bacterium
TCGGCGCGCACCGCGTAGGTCTGCGCGTCGATCTCCATCTTCGGCAGCCACGCGTTGTGCACCATGTGCTGCTTGCGCACGCTCCGGATGTCCTTCGCGGCGCTTACCACCTTGCCCAGGCCGAAGCGTGCGGACACGCCTGCCGCCAGGGCCGCCTGCGAGACGAAGGTGATGGAGGACTTCAAGAGCGACCCGCCGAAGCTGCCGAACATGGGGCGAAAGTGAACTGGCTGCGGCGTGGGGATGGAGGCGTTGGGATCGCCCATGGCGGCCATGGCGATGGTGCCGCCCTTGACGATGACCGAGGGCTTGATGCCAAAGAAGGCGGGCTTCCAGATCACGAGGTCGGCCCACTTGCCCGCCTCGACGCTGCCCACCTCGTGGCTGATGCCGTGCGCGATGGCGGGGTTGATCGTGTACTTGGCCACGTAGCGCTTGGCGCGCGCATTGTCATGGCGGTCAGAGTCGCCGGGCAGCTTGCCGCGTTGCAGCTTCATCTTGTGCGCGGTCTGCCAGCAGCGCAGGATCACCTCGCCCACCCGGCCCATGGCCTGCGAGTCGGAGGAGAACATGCTGATCGCACCCAGGTCGTGCAGGATGTCCTCGGCGGCGATGGTTTCCTTGCGGATGCGGCTTTCGGCGAAGGCCAGGTCCTCGGCGATGGCGGCGTCCAGGTGGTGGCACACCATCAGCATGTCGACGTGTTCGTCGAGCGTGTTGACGGTGTAGGGCATGGTGGGGTTGGTCGACGAGGGCAGGAAGTTGGCCTCGCCCACCACGCGCAGGATGTCGGGTGCGTGGCCGCCGCCCGCGCCCTCGGTGTGGAAGGCGCAGATGCCACGGCCCACCCCGTCCTTGTACGTGGCGGCAATGGTGTCCTCCACGAAGCCCGATTCATTGAGAGTGTCCGAGTGCAGGGCCACCTGGATGTCCATGTCGTCGGCCACGTCCAGGCAGTTGCTGATGGCGCTGGGCGTGCTGCCCCAGTCCTCGTGCAGCTTCAGGCCGATGGCGCCCGCTTCGACCTGCTCGCGCAGGGCCTGGGGCTGGCTGGCGTTGCCCTTGCCCATGAAGCCCAGGTTCATCGGGAAGGCGTCGGCCGCCTGCAGCATGCGCTCCAGGTGCCAGGGACCGGGGGTGCAGGTAGTGGCAAACGTGCCTGTGGCCGGGCCGGTGCCGCCGCCGAACATGGTGGTGATGCCCGAGGCCAGGGCCTCTTCGATCTGCTGCGGGCAGATGAAGTGGATGTGGCTGTCGATGCCGCCGGCGGTGACGATGCTGCCTTCGCAGGCGATGATCTCGGTGCCCGGGCCGATGATGATGTCCACGCCGGGCTGGGTGTCGGGGTTGCCGGCCTTGCCGATGGCGGCGATGCGGCCGTCTTTGAGGCCGATGTCGGCCTTGACGATGCCCCAGTGGTCGATGACGAGGGCATTGGTCAGCACGGTGTCCATGGCGCCCTGCGCGCGACTGCGCTGGCTCTGGGCCATGCCGTCGCGGATGGTCTTGCCGCCGCCGAATTTCACCTCTTCGCCGTAACCGCCGGCGCGCAGGGTGTAGTCGTCCTCGACCTCGATCACCAGGTCGGTGTCGGCCAGGCGCACCCGGTCGCCCTGGGTGGGGCCAAACATCTCCGCGTAGGCGCGGCGCCCGATCGTTGCCATGTCGTGTGTACTCCTACAGGGTGCCCTGCACCAGGCCCCGGAAACCGAAGACGGCCCGGGCACCAGCCAGGTCGACCAGTTCGACCGTACGCTGCTGCCCGGGTTCGAAGCGCACCGCGGTGCCCGAGGCGATGTTCAGCCGCATGCCGCGCGCCGCGGCGCGGTCAAAGGCGAGTGCGGCATTCGTCTCGGCGAAGTGGTAATGCGAGCCGACCTGGATCGGCCGCATCGAGGTATTGCGCACGATGACGGTGGTCGTGCGCCGGCCCGGATTGAGAACGAGGTCACCCGGCTCTGGCAGGACTTCACCGGGCGTCATCACTTGCCACCCCGCGCGATCCATACCCCGACCCCCACTGCCACCGCGCCCAGGAGCAGCCCCAGGGTGTCGGTGGCGTGCCAATGTGAGCCGTTGGCGAGTCCATGCCCGTCGTGGGCGAGCGCCAGGCAGGAGGACCAGGCCAGCGCAGCGGCGAAAGTGCGAGGAAGCGAGAGGTATTTCATAAGTCGATCAGAAAAAGAGAAAGAGTCGGCCAACCACACCCCGAAGCCAGTGCCCGCGTGGATCCGGCTCCGCCGGTCCACAGAGGGCGCCCCCCTGGGGGGAAGCGCCGCAGGCGCTTCGGGGGGGTCAAGGTATGGGCTGATGCACCGTGACCAGCTTCGTGCCGTCCGGAAACGTCGCTTCGACCTGGATGTCGTGCAGCATCTCAGGCACGCCGTCCATGACGTCGTCGCGTGCAAGAACTTCGCGGCCCTCGCTCATGAGGGTGGCCACGGGCTTGCCGTCGCGGGCGCCTTCCAGGACGGCCGCCGAGATCAGGGCCACCGCCTCCGGGTAATTGAGCTTGAGCCCGCGGGCGCGCCGGCGCTCCGCCAACAGGGCAGCGGTAAATAGCAGCAGCTTGTCTTTTTCTCGGGGCGTGAGGTCCATGCGGTCTCCGGCGTATTGACGTGGTGGCTTGCAATCGCCATGCCCGGGCGTGGAATTTGCACAAATGGGTTGTGACCCTGCTCCAGAAGCGCCTCGATCCGCACCTGCCCGTACACGCCCTGGGTGCACTTGGTGCGGGCGCGCCCCACTTTGGGGTGCCTGCCGGCCACCTTGCCCCCGGATGGGGCGACCGGCCGACCGTGTCCGTCGCCACCGGCGAAGCGGCGCTCCAGAGTGCCGAGCGCCTGGCCCGCCAGGCGGGCAATGCGCTGGACGCCTTCGGCCATGCCTGCATCACGCTGCGTGCCAGCGACGGCCGCATGCTGTGGCAGACGCCGCTGGCCCGTGACCTGCTGGCCACCTGGTACCCCGAGGACACGGCGCGCCGCCCGCTGCATGCCCCTGGGCCCGTCATCGACTGGCTCCAGCGCCACTTGGCCGACGCGGCGCGCCAGGTCGAGCCCCCGCGCCTGTCCTTGGCCGACGGCGCACGCCGGCTCACCTTCCGGCTGCACCGGCGTACCGACGATGAAGATGAAGGAGAGGGCGCCAGCGGCGAGTGGCTGATCGTGATGCGCGAGGAATCCGACGCCTCGGTGATCGAGGCGATGGGGGCCGCGCTGAGTCTGACTGCCCGCGAGGCCGAGGTGCTCTATTGGGTGGCCAAGGGCAAGATCAATCGCGATATCGCCGACATCGTAGGTGCCAGCCCCGCGACGGTGAAGAAACACCTGGAGCATGTCTTTGCCAAGCTGGGTGTCGAGACGCGCACGGCGGCGGCGGCCATGGCCATGGACCGTATCCGCCAAGGGCAGCCCTCGTCCCGGGGCTGATCGCGCCTGGCCGATAATCCGGCCCCATGCTGGCTGGACCGTTTTCTTCCCCCGCTTCCGAGCCCCCGCGCCTGGTGGCCGTCCTTGGTTACGGCGGGCTCTTGCCCTTCATCGGCCTGGCGGCAGCCAGCCTTCTGGGCGTATCGCCGGGCGCCACGGCGCGGGCCCTGCTCGCCTACGGCGCGGTGATCCTGAGTTTCGTTGGGGCCCTGCACTGGGCCTTTGCGATGACGCTGCCGTCGCTGCCCGAGTCCCGTCGGGGCTGGATGTACGCCTGGAGCACGGTGCCCGCCCTCCTGGCCTGGCCCGCGCTACTGCTGGAGCCGCGCGTGGGCAGTGTCATCCTGGTGGCAGCTTTCGCCATCCACTACCTGCAGGACCGGCGACTCGTGGCGCTTGCAACGCTGCCCCCCTGGTACCTGCCGCTGCGACTGCGCCTGTCGACCGTGGCAGTTCTCTGCCTGCTCGCACCGGGCCTGAAGTCGGCGGCGCTGGGGGGCGGCTGAACGCGCGCGCGGACCGCGCGCGGGCATCCGCCTGCGCAATGAGGGTGATCATGGCCTGGGCGGTGCGATCCCAGGAGGTGCCACTCACCACCTGCAACAGCGCCTGCGCGTGGCGCGCCTGCGTGGCGGCATCCCGCTTAAGGACCGCATCGCAGGCGGCCAGGAAGTCGACAGGGCTGCCGGCAATGGCCACCCACTGCCCGTAAGGCTCCCGGACGTCCTGGATCGGCGTGCTCACCGAAGGCCGGCCACAGGCCATGTACTCCAGCGTCTTGGTCGGACTGATGTAGCGGGTGGCCTCATTGAGTGCGAAGGGCAGCAGGCACACGTCCCAGCCTGAGATGAATTCAGGCAGGTCGTCGTAGCTTTGCTGCCCCAGCCAATGGATGTTGGGCCGGCGTGGCACGCTGGCGGGGTCGATCTTGGCGATGGGACCCACCATGAGGATTTGCCAGTGCGCCCGCGCGTCGGCCAGCGCCTGCACCAGGTTCAGGTCGACGCGTTCGTCGATCACCCCGCACCACCCCAGGCGAGGCCGCGGCAGGTGCGCCTGCATCGGGTGGTCTTGCGCGCTGCGCGAGAAGTGGCGCGCATCCACGCTGCTGGGAAAACAATGCACGCTGGGGTGACGCGCCTTCTTGGCGTTGAACAGGCTGGGCCCGCCGGTGAACACCAGGTCGGCGGCCTTGAACAGTGCGTTCTCCCGCTGCAGCAGCTGGCGCGGCGCGTTCTTGAACGCACTCAATTCGTCCATGCAGTCGTACACCACGCCGCGCGGTGACAGACCCGCGGCCAGAGGGTAGGCCATGGGCGTGTAGAACCAGGTCCAGTAGTCGCGGATCGTCTCCTCGCGCAAGGCGCCCGCCAGGAGTTGGTGCAGGGCCGGCAGATGGTCGTCATGAAAGCCCGGGGCATCCCCCGACACGTGCGGGCGCCAGACCTGCACGCCGCGGCATGGCACCGTCCGTTCCAGCCAGGGGCCACGCAGTCGGTCTTCGCCGGTGACGGGCTCCTCGATAAACACCACCGGCCATCGCGCCGCAAGCCGGGACATCAGGTGCTGCGGCCGCTGGTAAACAAAGTTCCAGCGCAGATGGGAAAAGACGATGAGATGGTCCACGGGCGTTTCCTTCGAAGGGCCACAAGGGCGTCGCGGGCAGTCTGAAAACTCTATCGGAAGCGTGCCCCTTCGTGGTGCGGTGCGCCGGTGCGTCCGACACAGGTCAGCACCTCTTCCTACAGCCGGCAGGCCCTTCTGGGGCGAAGTGGCATACGCCACGTGGCGTATTGGCCCCCACGCAGGTGCTGCCTAGCATCCGTTGCATCGCTGCACGCCGGTACGTCGGTACGTCCGGTGCGTGCGCGGTGTTCAAGGTTCGCGGTTTTTCTGTTCCTGTTCCTGTTCTTGTTCCTGTTCCTGTTTACAACCTGGAGTTCGCATGCAACGTCGCTTCACCCTCAAGGCCCTGTCCGTAGCCGCCGCCCTGGGCGCGCTGGCCAGCGGGGCCGCCGTCCACGCTCAATCGGGGAACACCATCAAGGTGGGCATCCTCCACAGCCTCTCGGGCACCATGGCCATTTCCGAAACTGTGCTGAAGGACACGGCCCTCATGGCCATCGAGGAGATCAACGCCAAGGGCGGCGTCCTGGGCAAGAAGCTCGAGCCCGTGGTGGTCGATCCCGCCTCCAACTGGCCCCTGTTCGCCGAGAAGACCAAGCAGCTCCTGACGCAGGACAAGGTGGCCGTGATGTTCGGCTGCTGGACCAGCGTGTCGCGCAAGTCGGTGCTCCCGGTGGTCGAGGAATTGAACGGCCTGCTGTTCTACCCCGTGCAGTACGAGGGCGAGGAGCTGTCCAAGAACGTGTTCTACACGGGCGCGGCCCCCAACCAGCAGGCGATTCCTGCCGTCGAATACCTGATGTCCAAGGAAGGCGGCGGCGCCAAGCGCTTCGTGCTCCTGGGTACCGACTATGTGTACCCCCGCACGACCAACAAGATCCTGCGCGCCTTCCTCAAATCCAAGGGCGTGAAGGATGCGGACATCGACGAGAAGTACACCCCCTTCGGCCACAGCGACTACCAGACCATCGTGGCCGACATCAAGAAGTTCTCTGCGGGCGGCAAGACGGCGGTGATCTCCACGATCAACGGCGATTCCAACGTGCCGTTCTACAAGGAGCTGGGCAACGCCGGCCTCAAGGCCAAGGACGTGCCGGTGGTGGCCTTCTCGGTGGGCGAAGAGGAACTGCGCGGCGTGGACACCAAGCCGCTGGTGGGCCACCTGGCCGCCTGGAACTACTTCATGTCGGTCAAGAACCCGACCAACGACGAGTTCACCAAGAAGTGGGCCGCCTACGCCAAGGCCAAGAACATCGCCGGCCACAAGGACAAGCCGCTGACCAACGACCCGATGGAAGCCACCTACATCGGCATCCACATGTGGAAGCAGGCCGTCGAGAAGGCCAAGAGCTTCGAGACCGACAAGGTGATCGCCGCCATGGCCGGCCAGACCTTCAAGGCGCCATCGGGCTTTACCGCCAAGATGGACGAGAAGAACCACCACCTGCACAAGCCGGTCTTCATCGGCGAGGTCAAGGCCGATGGCCAGTTCAACATCGTCTGGAAGACGCCCGGTCCGGTCAAGGCCAAGCCCTGGTCTCCCTTCATTGAAGGCAACGACAAGAAGCCTGACGAGCCGGCGAAGGACGTGATGGCCAAGAAGTAAGCCTTTTCGCGGCGCAGCGGCCTCCTGGGCTGCGCGCCTGAGGTTCAAAATTTGCCCGTGCTGGGTGGCATGCATGCAGCACGGG
>JBEGVR010000128.1:0-4423 GCA_041178265.1 Pseudomonadota bacterium
GTGCGCTGCGCAGTTCATGCCCGATGATGGAGGTGCGCAGCGTCACCGCATGCGGGTAGTCAACCTCGCCGAGCAGTTTCGAGCGCCCATAGACATCCTGCGCATCGGCCAGGTCGAATTCCGTGTAGTTACCCTCCTTTCCGGAAAACACGCAGTCCGTGCTGACATGCACTAGCCGTGCCCCGGCCACCTCGCACATCCGCGCAAGCCGATGCGGCAGCAGGGTATTGATCGGCACCGCGACCAGCGGATCCTCGGCGTTCGACAACTGCTTGACCAGGCCGACGCAGTTGATAACCACGTTCGGACGCGCCTGCGCGAAGGCGGCCAACAGGCTGTCTGGTTGGTCGGCGTGGACACCCGGGATCAGCACCGCGCGCGGCGCAGCCGCGTGCAAGGCTGGGTCGGCGCCGCGAACGGTACCGAAGACAGACCACGCCTCTTGTGCGCTCATGACCCTCAACATGGCGTTGCCGAGCATGCCACTCGCGCCAAGCACCAGAATTTTCATGCTTCATGTCCTCGATATCGGTGTACGCACTGATCAAGACGGACGATCAGTTCATCCACCAGTTTCTCCTGAGAGAAATGTTCTTCGTAGTATCGGCGCCCACGCGCGCCCATGGCCGCCCGCACCGCCTCTGGCTGGGCGTGGAGTGCCCGGATGGCACGCGCCAGCGCCGCACCGTCCTCTGCCGGCACGGTCACGCCTGCGCCGGCCTCGTCAACCACTTCCGCCCCAGCGCCATTCAGACAGGCGACGATCGGACGTCCTGCGGCCATGTAGGCCTGCACCTTGCTCGGGATAGTCAGGCGGAAGATCTCGGTGTCTGCCAGCGTCACCAGCAGTGCCGCCGCCCGCCCCATCAGGACTGGCATCGCTTCGACCGGGAAGCGCCCCGGAAAGACCAGGTTGCCCAAGCCACGTGCTGCCGCCTGCTGCATCATCCAGTCGCGCCGGCTGCCGTCACCCACCATCACGAAGCTGATATCCGGTTCATCGCTCAGAAGCGTCGCCGCCTCCAGCACCACATCCACCGCCTGCGCGGTACCAAGGTTGCCCGCGAACAGGACGGGGAAGCCGCAATCAAACCCCGGGCAGTCCACATCCGGCAGCGCCACGCCGGGTTTGTCTTCCAGAAAGGAGTTGGGGTAGTACACGACCGGCGTGTCCGCCGCCAGCACCTGCACCCGGGGCATGAATGCGCGCGACTGCACCAGGAGCAGATCCACATTCCGGTAAATCCACCTGACCACATGCTCAACCGCCTTCAGCGCGCGGGGATGTGCCACATGCCCGGTGGCGGACAGGCTCTCTGGCCACAGGTCCTGCACCCACAGCAGCACCGGAGTCTTTTTCAGCCAGCCCAGCCAGATGGCTGGAATGGCCTGGAGAATTGGCGAGGGCGCAAATACGAAGATGGCATCGAAGCGCCGGCCGCGGAGCAGCCACGGCGCAAAGACGAGTCCGGACAGGATGAAGGACAGATAGTTGAGGGCCAGTCGAAGCCCTCCCCTGCCGCGGGGCATCAGGGGCACCCGATGCAGCAGTGCACCCTGGTACAACTCGCGGGTACAGCCCCATGCACCGTATCCCGCAAAGACCGTCCCGGCCGGGTAGTTCGGCTTGCCGGTGAGCACTTCGACCTCGACGCCCTTTGCATTCAGCGCCGTGACCAGTTCGTTGATACGGAAACTCTCGGGCCAGAAGTATTGACTGAGAACGAGCACCCTCATGACGCTTTCCTCGCCAGCACATGATCGAGCAACGCCTCCGCTCCGCGCGGCTCGGGATATTGCGTGCGACCCTCGAGGTGGCGTCGCACAGCCCGCGCGATGGAGATAGGCGAACGCGGATCGAACGTCTCGTCCGGATCGGTAACATCCCGCACATAATCCAGCTCCGGCGCCAGTACCGGCAAACCGGCCTGCCGGGCCTCGATCAGCGGCAGCCCGAACGACTCGAAGCTGGACGGATAGATCAGCGCACCCGACGTACGGTATATCGCCAGCAAGCGGTCGTGCGGCAAGATGCCGACATTCTGGATACGCAGCCCGCGCGCCGCCGCCTGCGCGACACTGACGCACAAGGACGGCGCGGCCTCGGGTGCGAGCGTCAGCGCAAGCGACGGGAACACGCCCTCGTCGGCGAGCATACCCCAGGCTTCGATCAGCGCCGCATGGTTCTTGTGCGCTTCACCCGATGCCACGTAAATAAAATCGAACTCCTGCCCGGTACGCCCGCCAGCCTGGCCCAGAACGCCCGCGGGAACGAATGGCGTACAACTGACCGCTACGCCGAGCTGCTGTGCTGCGAGGCGTTGCATGGATGGCGTCTGCACGATGTACCGGCTGGCGTTGTGGCGCCGCCCCCGCAGCCAGGCACGTTCCAGCCAGAGCCGGATACGTTGCTTGAGCGGCAGCTCACCCAGCGGCGCGCGGGGGTCGACGAGATAGCGGTTCTGCAGGAACACCGCCGCTTCACCAGGCAGCCTGAAAAGGGGCGGCAGATTGCCAAAACACAGGACCCGGTCGTCCGGCGCCACCGTGCCGGCAAGGCGGCATTCCGCCGCAAATCGGCCAAGCAGCGTCGGCTCGACGCGCTCGAAGCGGACATGGTCCGGCATATCGGCCGGCACACCCATGCGCGCATCAACATGTACGATCGTCTCGACCTCCGGCGGAATGGCCCGCAGCAGGTCGCACAACAGCACCGCGCCGCCGCCCTGGTGCAAATTGATGGCATGGACGAACAGCCTAGGCATGGTCGCGGGCCGTATGCGCAAGCCTGCCCTCGGGGAGGGTCAGAATCTTGTTGCAGTAGTCGAGCGTTTCGGCACGATGGGTGATCATCAGTACCGTGCGGCCCTTCATGCATTCGGCCACTACGTCCATCACCCGCGCTTGCGTGTGCACATCCATGGCACTGGTCGCTTCATCGAGGATGAGCACCTGCGGGTTGCGATACAGCGCACGGGCAATCGCAAGTCGCTGCCGCTGCCCACCAGAGAGGCGCGCGCCACCTTCGCCGATGCTATCCGAAGCGTCCTTGAGCGCGTCCGGCAGATCCAGCAGGCCGATCAGGCCACGGGCGCGCGCCAAATCTTCATCAGTGTGACCGGCACTGCCCAGCATGACGTTTGCGATCGCGCTGGCATCCATCAGGAAGGGTTCCTGGGGCACATAACCTACACACGCCCACCATTGCGCCTCACGGCCCGCCAAAGGCGCGCCGTTGAGCATCACCTGCCCCTGCGTAGGCGGCAGGAGCCCGAGAATGAGGTTGATTAGCGTGCTCTTGCCCGAGCCCGACCCACCAACCACGGCCAGTGTATCGCCCGCCACGATCTCGACGTTGAGCGACCGGAGCACCAGCCGCTGATCGTAGGCAAAGCCCACCTGCACCAGGGCCATTGCGTCGAACACGAGCGAGGACTCACCTTCGCGCCCAACCGGTCGCCCCTGTGCAACCGGCTCAAGCAAGGTCTCGGTCACCGCCACGACGGCGGGCCTGGCATGCTTGAGCGACTGCAGGTGGCTGACCACCTTGCTCACCGAAGGCAGAAGACGCATGGCCGCCGCGCCAAAAACCGCAAACTCGCCCGCTACCTGGGTCAAAGGCGTTCCCTGCAAGGCATAGATCATGAAGACCAGTCCGAGGCTGATGTAGATCGCCACCTCGAACACGAAGCGCGGCAGCAGACCAATGAACAACGCCTCATTGATCGCGCGGCTCGACGCACTGGTGAACGAATCGAAGCGTTGCTGCGCCCACGCCTGCAGGTTGTAGATCGTCAGCTCACGCAAACCATGGAAGGCCTGCTGGGCTGATTGCACAATATGTCCATCCGCCGTCTGCTGGGCCTGGCCCAGGCGAACCAAACGGCGATGGGTCGCCAAAAACACCGACACCCCGACCGCCGCGAAAATACCGATCGCCACGAAGAACGCAGTCGGATTGACCAGTAACAGCACGCCGCAGACGCACAGGGCTGGAATGATTTCGCCGAGCAGCACCAGCACAGGCATGAAGAAGCGCCCTTCGAGCGCATTGCAGTCAGCGGTGACGCTGCGTACCCAGTCTGCCGAGCGCTTGTCGGCCTGAGACTGGAAAGGCGAATGGAGAAACCGGTCGAACAAACGCTCCTGAAAGTAGCGCTTGACCGCCGTTGCCGTGTGATAGGAGTGTCGGCCGACAATGAGGATGACCAACGACTTGACGACAAAGAGCCCCAGCGCGACGGACAGCAATGCCGACGAGGGCGTCACGCCACCGGCGCCCATCCAGGCGGTCAGCGCCCCCCATCGCGAGCTCCCGCCGCCGCTGAGCCCCACGGTGAAAAACGCGAGCAAGGCCGAGAGTGAGAACACCTCAAGCACGCCCACCGTACCGACAAGCAAGAATGCGGCGTAGAAGCGCCGA
>JBEGVR010000129.1:0-11678 GCA_041178265.1 Pseudomonadota bacterium
GCAATCGGGCCTGGTGGGCGGCGTGCGTTTCGTCGCCCCGGCACAGGCCCGCGCACTGGCGGATACCGACGCGAAAGCAGGCCCTGCCGGGCGACAGCTTCTCCAGGCCCAGCGCGCCATAGCAAAGGCGATGCTGGTCGGCGACATCGCGCAGGGTGTTCAGGGCCTCGTGGCGGCTGGGAAACAGGCCATGCAGCTCGGGTTCGGTGGCGAAGTCCAGGTCTTTTGAATAGGCCACCTGCGGCTGGCCGTCCACCAGTTGCAGGCTGCAAAGCTGGCGGCTGCGGCGCAGCTTCTGGTTGAACAAGGGGTGCCGCTGCTTGATCATCTGCGCCTCCAGGAGCAGGGCCCCGATCTCGCCGCCGGTGCGAATGTAGGTGATCTGACGGGTCTGGCGCAGCATGCGGGCCTCGTCGGCATTGCGCAGGTGCGAGAGCAGCCGGTGGCGGATGTTGACGCTCTTGCCGATGTACAGGGGCAGGTCGTTCGCCTCGCCATGAAAGACGTACACCCCGGCTACGGCGGGCGCATCGTCGATCGCGGCGCGCAGGTGCTGCGGGTACTCGTAGACCCGGCTCTCGTCGAAGTCTTCGCGACGGCGGCGTGGCAGGTGCATGGCCCAGGTGAGCGAGACCGCTGCTAGGCCCGCTCGATGACAGGCCGTCCAGACTGCACCACAAAGCGCGCCTGCGTCTCGATGCGTGCGTCGGGCAGGGTGGCGTCATCGAGCACCCGCAAGGTGGTGGTCAAGGTGCCGGGGGTCCATTCGCACAGGCCATAGCCGCGCCGGCTGGCGTCACCGAACACGAAATGCGGGTTCTCGGCCAGGCGCTGCGCGGTGACGCGCCGGCTGGCATTCGCGCGCGAACTGATGCTGGTGCCGCAGAACTCGACACCGATGGCGGCGCTCTCGGGCCGGGCGTAGTTGGCCTTCACGTGGCCGACCCAGTTTTCGTGGACGTCGCCACCCAGGACCACGGGGTTGGCCACGCGGTGGCGACGCAGGCTGTCGGTCAATCGTTGACGCGCCGGGGCGTGGCCGTCCCAGCCATCGTTCCAGAGCCGCTCGCCGGGACCGGGCAGGCTGTCCCGGCGACCGAACAGGCCCTGCTGCCCCAGCACCGTCCAGCCCGGGCCGCTGCGCGCCAGCGTCTCGTCGAGCCAGCGCTCCTGCGCGGCGCCCAGCATTGTGCGGGCCGGGTCGGAGAAGGCTTCACAACCCGCAGGGTCGACGGAGCCGGTGCGCTTTTGCGGCGTGCCGCACACCTGGATGTCGCGGAACTGGCGCGTGTCCAGCAGCAGCAGGTCGGCCAATTGGCCATAGCGATAGCGTTCGTGCAGTCGCACCCCCACCCCGGCGACCGAGCGCGCGAAGGCCGAGGCGCGCAGGGGCATGTGCTCGTAGTAGGCCTGGTAGGCGGCGCTGCGCCGCGCCATGAAGTCCGACACGCCATTGAGCCCGGCGGGAGCGACGTCGCCCTCGTGCACCCCGGCGTAGTCGTTCTGGACTTCGTGGTCGTCCCAGGTGAGCAGCCAGGGGCAGGCGGCGTGCATGGCCTGCAGGTGCGCGTCGCTGCGATGCAGCGCGTGCCGCTCGCGGTAGTCGGCCAGGGTCAGCACCCGCCCCAGCGTGGGGAAGTTGCGCACCGCCGCCGAGGCGTTGGGGTATTCGTAGATGTAGTCGCCCAGGAACATGACCAGGTCGGGTTGGTCTTCGCGCATGTGACGGTAGGCGGCGTAGTGGCCATGCTCCCAGCGCTGGCAGGAGGCGTAGGCCAGTCGCAGCCGCCTGACAGTGGCCTGGGGCGAGGGCAGCGTGCGGGTGCGGCCGATGGGGCTGGTGACGCCCCCCGCGATGAAACGGTAAAAGTACCAGCGATCAGGGGCCAGGCCCTGCACCTCGGCGTGCACGCTGTGCGCGAGTTCGGCGCTGGCCACCGCCTCACCGCGCTGGGCGACCCGGCTGAAGGCTTGGTCGTGGGCCACCTCCCAGCGCACCGGCACCGGCGCGTCGCCCAGGCTGTCCAGGAGGCCGGGGGCGATCAAGCGGGTCCAGAGCACCATGCCATCGGCTGCGGGCGCGCCACTGGCCACGCCCAGGCCGAAGGGGTCGAAGGACCAGCGGCGCTGGGCCCAGGCGCCCTGCGGCAGCCACGAGCCGACCGCCGCCACAGCCGCCAGGCGCAGCAGATGGCGCCGGTCAAGGCGCGATGCATTCGAGGAAGAGGAGGAGGAAATCCGGGTGGAAGCAGGCATGGTCGCGGCGATTATCAGCCGTCCCCTGCCGCGCCATCGTCATAAATGCCAGGCCTTCGAAGCCCGGACTTCAAGCCCGGGATCCGGGCCCCCGCCCGCTCAGGCCTTGGGCATCTGCGCCTGCTTGCGGTCGGCCACCACCTTCTGGGCCGAGGCGCGTTCGCCCACCACCTTGAGGTAGGCCTTGTAGTCCACGCCCGCCGCCAGCAGCAGGTCTTCGCCGTACACGGTCTTGGTGGCCATTCCCACCAGGGGCAGGTTGTTGAAGGCCGACAGGTCGGCCTGGGTGAAGGTCTCGCCCGCCACGTAGGGCGAGAAGCGGGCCAGCTGCTTGAAGCCCTCGATCATGCGCTCGATCTGCTTGCGGATGCGGGCGGTGTTCTCCGCGGTCAGGGCCGGCGCGCCGAAGAAGGCCATGCCATACAGCTGGCGCGCGGCGATCTCCAGGTGCCAGTCGATGAAGGTGGTCAGCTCGCGCACCTTGGCGGCGGCAAAGGGGTCGGCAGGCAGCAGGGCCGGCGCCGGGTAGGTGTCCTCGATCCAGTCCACGATGACCTGGCTCTCGCACAACGTGCCCTGCGGCGTGGTGAGGTAGGGAATCTTCTTCAGGGGTGACGCCGCCTGCATGCCGTCCGAGGGCTTTTGCGGCGCGTCGTAGGCCTCGGTGAAGGGCACGCCCTTTTCGAGCAGGGCCATCTTGACCTTGTTGTAGTAGTTGGACATGGCAAAGCCATGCAGGGTGATCGTCATGCAAGCGCTCCTCGGGTGGGTACGGGGTGCAGTCTACGCAGCCCGCCTCCCCGGGTCTGGCACGCAGGCGACTGCGCGGCGCGGGTCAGTCCTGCGGGCTGATGCGCCCGAGCACCTGCAGGGGGCCGTCACCCGGCCCCACGCGCACCACCAGTCCCTCGGCCGGCGCCAGGGCAACGCCGGTCAGGCCCAGCACATTCACCTGGTGGGTGAAGACGACCAGCGCCCCCGGGCCCTGCCAGCGACGCAGGATCTGGCGGGCGACGGCGGTCTGGCGGGCGGCATCGCCATAGCCGCCGAAGAAAGAGCCGAAGGCCGGCTCCTCGCGCGGGGCCGGGGCCGATGCAGCCCCCATCGCCAGCTGCGCGGTCTCGCGGGCGCGGCACCAGGGTGAATGCAGCACGGACCCCACGCGCACGCCGCGCTGGCGCAGCCGCTCGCCCAGGCGCGCCGACTCGGCACGGCCCTGGGCATCGAGATTGCGCTGAGAGGGGCAGTCCCCCAGGCGCATGCCCGGCGGATCGCCCACGCCGGGCGCGTAGGCATGGCGTATCAGCACGATGGCGCTGGGACGGGCCAGGGCGGCCCAACCCGCCTCATCGGCCCGGGTCGGGGTCGCGCCCACCGCCGCGAGCAGCAGCAGGCTGGCCAGGCGTGCACGCCATCGCCAGGCGCGCCGGGCGATTGAAGGCGTGTGCAGGGGATTGCGTGGGGTGGGGGGTTGCAGGGGCATGACGACGATGGCGACGGGATTGTCTCAGGCGGCGTGCCTGCCTGCCAGCGCGGGACGGGGCGGGATTGCCGCCCTGGATTGTTGCCCTGGACAAGACAGTCCATGCCGCAGCGGCCCGTTGATCAGGCCGGGAGTTATCCCTAGAGTCCTGGCCATGCGCCGCATGCCCACGCTATTCATCTCCCACGGCTCGCCCATGTTCGCCCTGGAACCGACGCAGGCCGGCCCCCTGCTGCGCCAGTTGGGCGGGCAGCTGCCCCGCCCGCGCGCGGTGCTGGTGCTGTCCCCGCACTGGATGACGCGCGGCGTGCGTGTGGCCCTGTCCACCCGGCCCGAGACGATCCACGATTTCGGCGGCTTCCCGCAGCCGCTGTACGAGATCCAGTACCCGGCCCCCGGCAGCCCCGAGGTGGGCGCGCGCGCGCTGGTCTTGCTGCGGGCCGCGGGCTGGGATGCCAATGCCGCGCCCGGGCACGGCCTGGACCACGGCGCCTGGGTGCCAGTGCGACACATGTACCCGCACGCCGACGTGCCGGTGCTGCAGGTGTCGATGCCGCACGACCTGGACCCGCAGGGCGCGGTGCGCCTGGGGCGGGCGCTGGCGCCACTGGCCGATGAAGGCGTGCTGATCGTCGGCTCGGGCAGCCTGACGCACAACCTGAGCGAGTTCCGCGGCGCGGCGGGCGCCGAGGGTGCGCCTTATGTGCAGGAGTTCGTGGCCTGGGCGCGGGCCTCGGTGCAGCGCCGCGACGAAGCCAGCCTGGTCAATTTCCTTTCAGCCGCACCGCACGCGCAGCGGGCGCATCCCACCTTCGAGCATTACCTGCCCCTGCCCTTCGCCTTCGGCGCCTCGGGCGCCGACGCCCCCGCGCACATCATCGACGGGGGCATCGACTACGGCATGCTGTCCATGGACAGCTACCTGTTCGGGCAGATGCCGCAAGCCATCGCGGCCTGACCCCTGCGGCGGCGCCCCGAAGGGCGCAGGCGCGGCCTCAGCCCAACGCGCGCGCCAGGCGGGCCATGCCCTCTTCGATCTTCGTCACATCGGCCGTCGCGAAACTCAGTCGCAGCGACGCCATGTCGGGGTTGGTCGCGAAGAACGGCGCACCGGGCACGAAGGCCACGCCCTGCTCGATCGCGCGGCGGGCCAGTTCGCCCGCGTCCTGCAGCTTGCCGCTTCGGCCGGTCAGGCGGGCCCAGAAGAACAGGCCGCCCTGGGGCTGCGTGAACTCGATGGCGTCGCCCAGTTCACGACGCAGCGCCTGGCCCATGGCCTGGGCACGCTGCGCATAGACCCGGCGCACCTCGTCCAGCCTGGCGGGCATGCGCCCGGCCTTCAGGTACTCGGCGGCCGTGGCCTGCGCAAAGGTGCTGGTGTGCGCGTCGCTGAATTGCTTGCACATGGTGGCACGCGCCAGCAGGTCGGGCTGGGCCACCATCCAGCCCACGCGAAGACCGGGACTGAGCACCTTGCTCAGGCTGCCGCAATAGGCCACGAGGTCGCGGCTGCCCGGCACCTGTTGCGAGAGCGCCAGCAGGCTCGGCGGCGGCGCGTCGCCGAAGTACAGGTCGCCATAGGGGTCGTCCTCGACCACCAGCACCTGGTGCTTGACCGCCAGCGCCAGGATCTGGCGCCGGCGCTCCAGAGAGAGCATCGCGCCACTGGGGTTGCCGAAGCTGGGAATCAGGTAGATGAACTTGGGCTTGTGCTGGGTGACCAGCGCCTCCAGGCGATCCACCTGCACGCCCTGCGCGTCGATCGGCGCGGCGATCACCTGCGCGCCATACAGGCGAAAGCACTGAATGGTGGCCAGGAAGGTCGGGCCCTCCACGATCACCCTGTCGCCCGGGTCGACCAGCGTCTTGCCCAGGAGGTCCAGCGCCTGCTGGCTGCCGGTGGTGACGATCAACTGATTGGCTGCGATGTCCTGCACGCCCTTGGCCTGCAGGAAGGTGGCGAGCTCGGCGCGCAGGGGGTCGTAGCCCTCGGTCGCCCCGTACTGCAAGGCGGCGCCGGGGTGGTCGGCCAGCGCCTTCTGGCTGGCGGCGGCCAGGCCCGCGACATCGAACAGCGCGCTGTCCGGAAAGCCGCCGGCGAAACTGATGATCCCGGGCTTTCCCAGGAGCTTGAACAGTTCGCGGATGGCGGAGGTTTCGACGTTGTCGAGGCGGGCGGCAAAGGGCAAGGGCATGGCGTGGAGGGACTCGTAGGCGGCAGCCCGTCATGGTAGCCAACTCGGCCGGCGCCCTTTTCAAGGGCGGCCGGAGGCCCCACGCCGTCCGGGGGCCCGCACGCCGCTAGAAGCCCGCCACCAGCCCGTCGCGCCGCGAGTCGCTGGCGCAGACGTAGCCCTCGACCTTCGGGTCGCCGGCGCGCCAGATGAACTGGCCGGCGCCGAAGTCCTGGTAGTTGTCGTTGATCACGTCGACGCGGTGGCCCCGCGCCACAAGCGCCTGCACGGTGGCCGCATCCATCTGCTGTTCGACGTTGATCTCCAGACCGGCGTTGTAGCGCCAGCGCGGCGCGTCGCAGGCCGCCTGGGGGTGCTGGGCGTAATCGACCATGCGCACCAGGGTCTGCATATGGCCCTGGGGCTGCATGTTGGCGCCCATGACGCCAAAGCTCATGACGGGCTGGCCGCCCTTCGTGAGGAAGGCGGGGATGATGGTGTGGAAGGGGCGCTTGCCCGGCGCCACCTGGTTGGGTCCCGGCGCCAGACTGAAGGCGTGGCCGCGGTTTTGCAGGCTGATGCCGTATTGCGGCTCCACGCAGCCCGAGCCGAAACCCATGTAGTTGCTCTGGATGAAGCTCACCATCATGCCGCTGTCGTCGGCGGCGGTGAGGTAGATGGTGCCCCCCTTGACCGGGTTGCCCGCGCCGAAGTCCTGGGCGCGCTTCATGTCGATCAGCTTGGCGCGGCTGGCGAGGTAGGCGTCGTCCAGCATCTGTGCGGGCGTGACCTGCATGCTGGAAGGTTCGGCCACGTAGCGGTACACGTCGGCGAAGGCCAGCTTCATGGACTCGATCTGCAGGTGCTGTGAGTCCGCACCATCCACCGGCAGGCTGGCCACGTCGGAGTGCTGCAGGATGCCCATGGCGATCAGCGCCGCGATGCCCTGGCCATTGGGGGGGATCTCGTGCAGCGTGTAGCCCCGGTAGTCCTTGCCCAGGGGCTGCACCCACTCGGGCTGGTAGGCCGCCAGGTCGCTGGCCTTGAGGCTGCCGCCATGCTGCGCGGAAAAACGCTCCAGGGCCTGCGCGATCTCGCCGCGGTAGAAGGCCTCGCCTCGGGTCTGCGCGATCGCGCGCAGGCCCCGTGCCGCGCCCGGAAACTTGAACAACTCGCCCACCTGGGGCGCACGACCCCAGGGCAGGAAGCTGGACGCGAAACCGGGCAGGCTGCCCATTTCGGGGGTGGCGGCGGCCCACTTCTGCTGCACCACCACCGGCAGCAGGTAACCACGCTCGGCGATCTCGATGGCCGGCGCCATCAGGTCCGCAAACGGCAGCTTGCCAAAGCGCTCGGACAGCGCGGCCCAGCCCGCCACCGCCCCCGGCACGGTCACGGCATCGAAGCCGCGCTTGGGCGGGGTCTTGGCATCAGCGCCGTACTTGGCCTTGAAATGCTCCGGTGTCCATGCAGCCGGCGCGCGGCCCGAGGCGTTCAGGCCGTGCAGTGAATTTCCATCCCACAGGATGGCGAAGGCGTCGCTGCCCAGGCCGTTGCTCACGGGTTCGCAGATCGTCATGGCGGCCGCGGCCGCGACGGCGGCATCCACCGCATTGCCCCCCTGCCAGAGCATGCGCAGGCCGGCCTGGGCCGCCAGCGGATGCGAGGTGGCCACCGCATTGCGGGCGAACACGGGCAGGCGCGCGGTCGGATAGGGGGTGTTGAAATTGAATGGCATGGGCGCGTGCAGCCGGTTCAATCGGCCGTGAGCTTGCGCTCGGTGATGATCTTTTTCCACTTGGCGCGGTCAGCGCTGGCCATGGCTGCGAACTGGGCGGGGGTGCCGCCCACCGGCTCGATGCCCAGGCGCGCCAGGCGCTCCTTGACCTCGGGGTCCTGCAACGCGAGGTTCAGGCCTGCGTTGACGCGTGCCACCAGGTCGGCCGGCATGTTTTTGGGCCCGTACAGACCGAACCAGGTGACGCTCTCGTAACCTGGCACGGTATCGGCCACCGGAGGCAGGTCAGGCAACAGCGGCGAGCGTTTGAGCGAGGTGATCGCCAGGGCGCGCAGGCGCCCCTCCTTCACGTGCGGCAGGCCACTGGGCAGGGAGTCGATCAGGAGATCCAGCTTCCCGCTGGCCAGGTCCGGGATGGCCAGCGCGGTACCGCGGTAGGGAATGTGCACCAGGAACAGGCCGGCCATCGACTTGAAATGCTCGGTGCCCAGGTGCACCACGGTGCCATTGCCGCTGCTGGCGTAGTTCAGGCGGCCGGGGTTCTTGCGCGCGTGATCGACGAACTCCTTCATGGTCTTGGCCGGCGAGCTATTGGGCACCAGCACGATGCTGGGTGCGTTGCCCACATGCGAGATCGGCGTGAAGTCGGTGGCGGCGTCGTAGGGCAGCTTGCTGGCCGTCGCGAAGCTCGGGCCGATGGCGTGCGTGCTGGAGGTCGCCAGCAGCAGCGTGTAGCCGTCGGCGGGGGCCTTGGCCACAAGGTCCGAGCCGATGGAGCCACCGGCGCCGGGCTTGTTGTCCACGACGATGGAGGTCCCCAGGCGCTCCCCGAGTTTCTGGGAGACGGCCCGCGCGAAGATGTCCGTGGCGCCCCCTGCGGGGAAGGGCACGACCAGGCGAATCGGCTTGTTCGGATAGGTCGGGTCGGCGCGGGCGGGCAGGACGGCCGAGGCGGCCAGGGCGAATACCAACAGGAGGCGATGAAGAGGGGTCATGTTCGGATTATCCCGGGACTCGCGGGTGCCGCCCGCAACCGGCCCCAATCACGGACCTCGCCACTCAGGTGTTCCCCTGGGCACCCGCCAAGACCGGGTTCTTCCTGCCCGCAGGGCCTGGCCTACACTGCGTGGCCATGAAAGCGCAGGACATCGAGCCGTTTTTTGCCACCCTGAAGGCCGCCAACCCGAACCCGGTCACGGAGCTGGAGTACAGCAGCGTCTTCGAGCTGCTGGCTGCGGTGCTGCTGTCCGCGCAAGCCACCGACGTGGGCGTGAACAAGGCCACGCGCAAGCTGTTTCCGGTGGCCAACACGCCGCAGGCCATCCTGGACCTGGGGTTGGAGCGCCTGGAGCGCGCCGTCCAGACCATCGGCCTGTACCGCACCAAGGCCCGCAACCTGATGGCCACCTGCCGCATCCTGGTGGAACAACACGGCGGCCAGGTGCCCCGTACGCGCGAGGCGCTGCAGGCGCTGCCCGGCGTCGGCCGCAAGACTGCCAACGTGGTGCTCAATGTGGCCTTCGGCCAACCCACCATGGCCGTGGACACGCACATCTTCCGCGTGAGCAACCGCACCGGCCTGGCGCCGGGCCGCAATCCGCTGGAAGTTGAAAAAGCCCTGGAGCGACGAGTGCCGCCAGCCTACGCGGTCGACTCCCACCATTGGCTGATCCTGCATGGCCGCTATGTCTGCCAGGCGCGCAAGCCGCGGTGCTGGGAGTGCGCGGTGGCGGCCTATTGCCGCTTCAAAGACAAGACGCCCACGCCAGCGGCCTGAAGCGACCGCCGCAGGGCAAGTTCAGGGCAACACCACGCACAGCACGCTGCAGGGAGCGTGCTCGATCAGCGACTTGGACACCGACCCGCGCCACCAGCGGGCTGCGAAGCTGCCCACGTGCTTGTGACCCACCACGATCAGGTCCGCGCCGGTCTTGCGCGCGTGGCGGACGATCTCCTCGATCGGCTCGCCGGTCACCACTTCGCCACGGGCGTTGTCGAAACCCGCCGCCTGCAGGCGTCGCAGGCCGTCGGCAAGCACCGCGTCGAACTTGGCTTTCTCGCGTGACTCGAGCTCCACGTCGTAGACGCCGCCCTCCAGTCCCACGAAGGCCATCATCGAGGGCATGACGGCGATCAGCTCAATCTCAGACTGGCTCCATTGCGCCAGTTCACGGCATTCGGTCAAGGCCTTCTGCCCGGCTTCGCTGCCGTCATAGGCCAACAGGATCCGCTTGTACATGGCATGCCTCCTTGGGGTGTGGGCACAGCATAGACCGGCCAGCGGACAGCGGCAACCTGGGTGAACCAAGGGATACCACGCAGGGGGCAAGGCCCCGACCTGCACCTCAGTGGGTCACCAGCGAGGGCTGGCGAGGTCCGCCGGCAAGGCCACCCAGGCGGTTCCCGCCGCCTGGACCGCGATGCGCCGGCCGAACACGTCCTCGAGCGCGCGGTGGGTGACGGGGTCCGCACAGTCGCCCTGGTGCACGATGCGGCCCTGGTCCATCAGCACCATCGCATCGGCCTGCAGCGCCATGTTCAACTCGTGCAGCACGGTCACCACCGTGCCACCCACGCGCACCCGCGCACGCACCGTCCCCAGCCAGTCTGCCTGGTGCGGCGGATCCAGGTGGGCCAGGGGTTCGTCCATCAGCATCATCGGGGCCCGCACCGCCAGGGCCCGCGCCAGCAGCACGCGCTGGCGTTCACCGCCCGACAACTGCCCGAAGGGGCGATCGCGCCAGTCCAGGCTGCCGGTTTGCTGCAAGGCGTCCTGCACCGCCTCAAGGTCGGCCGCCGAAGGCGGCGCCAGCCAGGCCTGGTGCGGCAGCCGCCCCAGCATCACCAGGTCGCGCACGCGCAGGTCCTCGCCGCCGCCCTGGCCCTGCCCCAGCCACGCCAGTCGCTGCCCGCGCGCGCGCCCCCCCAGGCCCTTGGCGTCCTGGCCCTCCCACAGGACCTGCCCTTCGAAGGGCAACAGGCAGGCCAAGGCCTGCACCAAGGTGGTCTTGCCCGCGCCATTGGGACCGACCACCGCCGTCCAGCGGCCCGCCGGCAGGGCCAGATCGAGCCCCGGCAGCACCACGCGGGTGCCGCGGGAGACGCGCAGCCCCCGGGCCTGCATCGCCGCCGGCTTCACCACGGCCTCCGGCGCATCAGCCACAGCAGATAGCCCCCGCCCAGGACCGCCGTCAGCGCGCCCACCGGCAACTCCTGCGGCGCCAGCACCCCACGCGCCAGCACGTCGGCTGCGAGCAGCAGCACACCGCCCGTTGCCGCCGACAGCGGCAGCAGGCCACGGTGCGTCGGCCGGGCCAGTGAGCGCACCACGTGCGGCGCCACCAGCCCGATGAAGGCGATCAGACCCACCTGGGCCACGGCCACCGCCGTGGCCAGGGCCAGCGTGGCCACCAGCCCCACCCGCACCGGACCCAGTGCGATGCCCAGGCTGGCCGCCGTGGATTCACCCAGGGACAAGGCATCGAGCGGGCGGCTCAGGGCCAGGGCCGCCACCCACGTGAGGCCGAGCCCGAGAGACATCAGTTGAACGGCATCCCAGCCGATGAAGGCGGTGGTCCCGAGCATGAAGCTCTGCATGGCCCGCATCACCTCGGGTACCCGGAACATCACCAGCGCCGCCAACGCCCCGAGCACCACGCCCACGATCACGCCCGCCAGCAGGAGCCGCAGCGTGTGCTGCACGCCGCGCGCCAGGGCCAGCGTGAGCAGCACCGCGCTCACGGCGCCCACGAAGGCGGCGCCCGTCATGCCCCAGCGCATCGCCCAGCCCGCGGCCGCCCCGGGCCACAGGCCCAGGACCGCCAGGAACACGGCCACCCCCAGGCTGGCGCCGGTGGCGCTTCCGAGCAGATAGGGATCGGCCAGCGGGTTGCGAAACAGCCCCTGCGCCAGCGCGCCGCCCAGGCCCAGCAGCGCCCCGGCGAGCCAGGCGCCCAGGCTGCGGGGCAGACGGATCTCCCAGACGATGGCCGAGGCCGGACCCGCCTGCCCCGTCAAGGGCTCCCAG
>JBEGVR010000130.1:0-11561 GCA_041178265.1 Pseudomonadota bacterium
AGGGGCGCGCCGCCCGGGATATCGCGGATCAGTTCGGCATTGACCGCATCTTCGATCTTGTCCAGCACATTGGGGGGCAGGGCGTGGGCGGGCAGTTCCACGAGGCTGAGCTGTTCAGCGCTGATGCGCGCGCCGCGCTGCAGCAGGCCACCGGCCACCACCACCTTGCGGGTGGCTGCAGGCTTGTCCGCCGCGCTGCCGGCCGCCGCTGTCGGCCGCTGGGCGGCGCTGCCGCCTTGGACCCGCACGAACAACTGCCAGATCGGCGACTCGCAACGCACGCGCACGGTCTCCTGGCTGGCGAATGGAAAGTCCAGGCGCAGGCCGGCCTGGCAGGGCTTGATCTGCAGGCGCGGGTCCAGGGGCGCGACGCGCAAGCTGGCCGGGTCGGCGCCTTGTTGAACGCCCACCCACTGGCTCACGGCCTTGGCCAGCGCCTGTTCGGGCGTGGCGGCGGCGGGCCAGGTAAAGGCCGAGGTGGCCGGGGCGACCGCAGCCCCTGTGCCCTGCGCCTGCGACACGCCAGGCACGCCCAGGACGATGGCCGCCCACAGGGCAGGCCATGCGGCCAGGATCCGGCACAGGCTTTGCGAGACGGGGCGCCAGGAGCGCTGGATTCTTGACATGGGGTCGTTCATGACACCGGGTGCAGCAAAAACAGGACCAGCCCCAGGGCCCCCGGGGCTGTCGGATCCCCGGCAACCCACAACGAGTTTCCGACAGCGGCAAGCAGCGGCAGATCACTGCCATGGATTCCAAAGAATTATCTGGATCGAATCCGTTAATTCAAATGAATGGTTTTGTGGCCTGGCACGAGGGTTGCGCTGGGGGTGACGCAGACATGTCACCTGGAGAGCCCCTTTGAATACCGCCACCATCGCCGAACCGCAGGGTGTCTCGCCGCCGGCCTTCGCCCCTGCTCGGGCCGCGGTGCCGCGACGCGCCGTCTTCGTGGATCCCGCCAGCCAGCACCTGCTGGCGCTGGCGCAGCGCGTGGCCGCCGCCGACGTGACCACCTTGCTGGTGGGCCCCACCGGCGCCGGCAAGGAGGTGATGGCCCGGGTGCTGCATGAATCCTCCGCCCGCCGCGCGGGCCCCTTCGTGGCCATCAACTGCGCGGTACTGCCCGAGCAATTGGTCGAGAGCCAGCTGTTCGGCCACGATAAGGGCGCCTTCACCGGTGCGCAGCGCGCGCACAAGGGCCTGTTCGAGCAGGCCGAAGGTGGCACCCTGTTCCTGGACGAGATCGGCGAGATGCCCTTTCACCTGCAGGCCAAGCTGCTGCGGGTGCTGCAAGAGCGCCAGGTCACGCGCCTGGGGTCGGAAACCCCCGTGGCGGTCAATGTGCGCCTGGTGGCCGCCACCAACCGAGACCTGCGCCAGGCCATCGCCCAGCGCGAATTCCGCGAAGACCTGTATTACCGCATCGCCACGTTCCGCCTGCGTGTGCTGCCCTTGGCCGAGCGCACCGGCGACATCCTGCCGCTGGCGATGCAGTTCGTCTCGCAGCACCGCTGCCCGGGCCAGCAATGGGAACTGACGCCGCAGGCCCAGCAGATGCTGCTGCAGTACGCCTGGCCCGGCAACGTGCGCGAACTCGAGAACGTGATGCGTCGCGCCGTGGTGATCAGCCCCGATGGGGTGGTCGGCCCGGCCCAGCTCATGTTTGACGACTGGCTGGATGCGGGAGAATCCGCGGCCCTGCCGGGTTCGCTGGCCACGCCGGTGCAGTTTGCGGCAGCCGCGCCCGTGCCGGGCTTTGCGCCTGGGGCTGCCGGTCCCGGGGCCGAGCCAGACACGGACGACGCCGGCCTCCCGGGCGAAACCCCGCTGCCCGCCGACCTGCACAGCGCCGTGCGGCACAACGAACACAAGATCATCCTGGCCACCCTGGCTGCCACCTCCAGCCGTAACGAGGCGGCGCAGCGCCTGGGCATCAGCCCGCGCACGCTGCGCTACAAGCTGGCGCAACTGCGGGCCCAGGGCCTGCCCGCGCCCGCGGACTTCCAGGGGAGCGTCGCATGATCGAACGCGCCACCTCCGTTGCCAACATCCAGTCGATGCTGCAAACCATGCGCACCCTGCAGACCCAGGCCGCCGGGGCCGAGGTTCAGGCGCCGGTCGCACCTGCGACCCAGGGCCTGCAGGGCCTGCACGGACCCCAGGGCACCGGCAAGACCGCCTTCACCGACCTGGTCAAGGGTGCGATCTCGCAGGTCAATGACACCCAGGTCGCCAGCCGCAGGCTGCAGGATGCCTACGACCGCGGCGAGAACGTTCCCCTGACCGACGTGGTCCTGGGCATGCAGAAATCCTCCCTGGCCTTTGAAGCCACCTTGCAGATCCGCAACAAGGTGCTCAAGGCCTACGAGGACATCCTGAACATGCCCGTCTAACCTTTCCTGAGACGAGACACCCGCCATGGCCACTGCCACTGCCACCATGCCCCCGGGCGCCGCGACCGTCGGCGACGCGGCGTTTCCTGGCGCGCCCGCCGCGTCGCAGGCCCTCGTACCCGTCAACGCCGATGGCGGGGCCGCCCCTGCGTCCTCGGGTGGCGCCCTGGTGCCCGCCAGCATCGGCGGCGAGCTGCTGGCCGGCGTGCGCCGCGTGGTGCAGCAACCTGCGGTGCGCCGCGCGCTGCCCGCGTTCATCGTCGTGATGGCCCTGATCGTCTTCGGCCTCATCTATGCCTGGATGCAGGCCACCCCTCACCGGCCCATCATGTCGGGCCTGTCCGAATCCGACCAGCAGGCCGCTTTCGATGCCCTGCGCACCGCCGAATTCAAGCCCCGGATCGACGCCCAGACCGGCCAGATCACGGTGCCCGCCGACCGTTTCCACGAGGCCCGCATCTTCCTGGCCTCGCAGGGGCTGCCCAAGGCCGGCGCCGGTGGCCTGGAGGGCCTGAAGGACCAGTCCTCCATGACCACCAGCCAGTTCATGGAGCAGGTGCGCGTGAACGCCGCGATGGAGCAGGAGCTCGCGCGCAGCATCACACAGATCGGCTCCATCCAGAGTGCGCGCGTGCACCTGGCCACCCCGCGCCAGAGCGTCTTCGTGCGCGAACGTGTCGCGCCCAAGGCCTCGGTGGTCATCACCCCGCACCCGGGCCGCGCCATCTCGCCCGCCCAGGTTCAGGCCATCGTCCACCTGGTGGCCTCCAGCGTCCCCTACCTCACTCCCGACCACGTGGCGGTGGTGGACAACCTGGGCAAGCTCATGACCGAGTCGGCCGGGGACCTCAAGCTGGGCCTGACCGCCGCCCAGAACGCGCACAAGCAGCAGCTGGAGGACCACTATCGCAACCGCATCCAGCAGATCCTCGCGCCCCTGGTGGGAGAGGCCAACCTGCGCACCTTGGTGAACCTGAGTCTGGACTTCACCCAGATCGAAAGCACCACCGAGGAGTTCGACACCCGCGACAAGGGCCCGCGCACCCGCTCCGAGGCGCTGGCCGAGGACCGTGGCCAGCGCCGTACCGCCGAAGGCGTGCCCGGCTCGATCTCCAACACCCCGCCGGCTGCACCGACCACCACCGCCAGTGCCACTGCGGCCGACCCGACCAAGGGGCAGACCGAGGGCCTGTCCTCCGCGAGCAGCCGCTCCACCCGCAATTTCGAACTCGATCGCACCGTGCGCCACGTACGCAATGCCACTGGCGGCGTGCAGCGCGTGAGTGTGGCCGTGGTGGTGAACGAGCGCCCGGTCCCCGCGCCGGCGCCGGGCGCCTCGGCCCCCGCGCCCAGCGCGCCCAAATCCATTGCCTACACGCCCGAGGAACTCGAGCGCATGAACCAGCTGGTGCGCGGCGCCGTCGGCTTCGATGACAAGCGCGGCGACCTGGTCTCCGTGGTGCCGGCCCGCTTCGAGCCCGATGTGGCGATCCCGCCCACGCCCTGGTATCTGGAGCCCGACGTACACCTGGCGTTCAAGAGCGGCCTGATCGCGCTGCTCGCCCTGGCTTTCCTGATGGTCGTGATCCGTCCTGTCATCAGGGCCATCTACGCCGACAAGAAGGCTGCCGAGGAAGCGGCCGAGGCCCAGAAGACCCTGGCCGACGGCGAGCTGTCCGAAGAAGACATGCGCATGATCCAGATCGGCGAGGGCGAAAGCCTCGAAGAGATCAAGGCCAAGCTCAAGCCCAAGCGCTCCAGCATCTCCATCGATATGCTGGACACCGCCAATACCTACGACGACAAGGTCGCCCTCATACGCATGCTGGTGGCCGAGGACTCGGGCCGCGTGGCCAACGTGCTCAAGGGCATGATCAAGGTTCTTTGAGGACCACGGAGAACGACGATGGCCGACAAGAAAGACGAAGGCAAGGACGGCAAGCCCGGCAAGCCCGCCGACGCGAAGGCAGGTGCCGACGGACTGCCCGTCGCCGAAGACTTCCTCATGACCGAGGAGTTGCGCGCGGAGCTCGATGCGCTCACCGGCACCCAGCGCGCGGCGGTCCTGATGCTGCTCCTGGGCGAGCAGCAGGCGGCGGAGATCATCCGCTTCCTCAACCCGAAAGAAGTGCAGGCCCTGGGCGCCGCCATGGTGTCGGTGGCCGACCTGTCGCAGGATGCAGTCAACGTGGTGCTCGACGACTTTGTCGCCACCCTGAAAAAGCAGACCAGCCTGGGCCTGGGCACCGGCGACTACGTCGAGAAAGTGCTCAAACGCGCCCTGGGCGATGACAAGGCCGCCTCGGTGCTGTCCCGGATCATGCCGGGACAGGGCAGCAAGGGCCTGGAAATCCTCAAGTGGATGGACGCCCGCTCGATCGCGGAAATGATCGCCGGCGAACACCCGCAGGTGATCGCGATCATCCTGTCCGTGCTGGAGTACGACGTCGCCGCCGACGTGCTGTCCTACCTGCCGCCCGAACACCGTGCCGAGATCATCCAGCGCGTGGCCAGCCTGGAGACCGTACAGCCCTCCGCCATGGAAGAACTCGAGGCCATCATGAAGAAGCAGTTCTCCACGAATTCCTCGGCCAAGTCCTCCAGCTTCGGCGGCGTCAAGGCGGCGGCCAAGATCATGAACTTCGTGAAGGTGGACCTGGAGTCCTCCATCATGGGTGGCCTGGAGCGCCTGGACGGCGACCTCAAGCTCAAGATCCAGGACAACATGTTTGTCTTCGAAAACCTCGCGGCGGTGGACAACCGCAGCATCCAGACCCTGATGCGTGCGGTCGAATCCGAGATGCTGATGGTGGCCTTGAAGGGCGCGACCGACGTCGTCAAGGACAAGTTCCTGGACAACATGTCGGGCCGTGCGCGCCTCATGTTCGTCGACGAGATGGAAGCCCGCGGTCCGCTGCGCATGAGCGACGTCGAAGAGGCGCAAAAGCAGGTCATTCGCATCGCCCGCAAGCTGTCCGACTCTGGCGCGATGATGCTGGCCGGCCGCGGAGACGACTTTGTCTGACACGGCGCGCTTCGGGCCTGAGGGTCTCCCGCGCTGGGTGCCCAGCCCGCTGCTGCAAGGCACCCGGGAAACGCCGCGCTTCCTGCGCGCGCCCTGGGACGCCGAGCACGCCCATGCCTTCGGGCCCTGGCGCATCGGCGCCCGCACCGACCCCGCGCTGCCGATCGACGATCCCGACGCTGCCACGGCCCACGCCCCTGTGCCTGAACTGGCCGAATCCGGGGGTGCCAGCACCCGCGACGCCGCGATTGCAGCCGCTGCGGACGATGCGGTCAGCGCCGAGCGCTTGCTTGAACTGCAGGCCGAGGCCCATGCCCGTGGCGTGGCCGAGGGCATCGCCCAGGCCCGCGCCGAGATGGCCGACGAACGTGCCCGCGAGAGTGAGCTGCTGCGTCACCTGACCATCGAGCTGCGGGCCTTGACCGACGACCCCGACCGCTTCTACGAACCCATGCGCCGCCTGGCCCTGCACCTGGCCGAACAACTCGTGCGCGCGGAACTCAAGACCTCGGGCGCCGCGATCTCCCAGGTCGTGCGCCAGAGCCTGGCGGCCCTGGACACGCCTTCGTCCAAGGTGGTCGTGTGCCTGAATCCCGAGGACGCCGCGATCCTGCAGGCCATGGCGCCCGGCTTCCTGGAGGGGCTGCGCCTGCAGCCCGATCCTCACCTTGCACGGGGCAGCGTGCGCCTGCGCATGGACGACACCGTCCTGGAGGACCTGATCGAGCACCGGCTTGAGGCCCTGATGCAGCCCTTGATGATGCCCGCCAGCCGCGCCGGCGACTCTGTGCTGGTGCGCGAGCTGACCCAGCGCGGCGAGCCTGTGGCCACCCCCGTGGCTGCCCCGCGCCGTGGCCGTCCTGGTGACGACACCATCATCGACGCCACCTTCCTGCCCGTGGACGAACCCCCCGCACCGGGCGCTCCTGTTCCGCCGGCGCCTGCGGCCGACCCCGAATGATCGATTTCGCCGACGAAGTCGAGCGCCTGCTGCCCCAGCTGCGCGTCGAGGAACCCCGCAAGAGTGGCACCCTGGTGCGACTGGTGGGCCTGCGCATGGAAACGCGCGGCATCATGGCGCCCCTGGGCGCCTGCTGCGAGGTCACCGACCCGTCGGGCCGTTGCGTCGAGGCCGAGGTCGTCGGCTTCAACGACCAGACCCTCTACCTCATGCCCTTCACCGAGCCCCTGGGCATCGGGCCGGGCGCGAGCGTGCGCGTCGTCTCCCACAGCTCCAGTGTCTGCCTGGGCAATGAGCTGCTCGGTCGCGTGATCGACGGGCGCGGCGTTCCCCTGGACGGCAAGCCCGCCCCGCGCTGCGACACCCTCCTGGCCTTGCAGGGTCGCCCCATCAACCCCATGGAGCGCGGTCCCATCACCCAGGTGCTCGACGTCGGCGTCAAGGCCATCAACGGCATGCTCACGCTCGGTTGCGGCCAGCGCGTAGGCCTGGTGGCCGGCTCCGGCGTGGGCAAGAGCGTGCTCCTGGGCATGATGACCCGTTTCTCCCAGGCCGATGTCGTCGTCATTGGCCTGATCGGCGAACGCGGGCGCGAGGTCCAGGCCTTCATCGAAGAATCCCTGGGCCCCGAGGGCCTGGCCAAGTCGGTCGTCATCGCCGCGCCCGCCAACGTCTCGCCGGTGTTGCGCCTCAAGGCCACCCTGATGACGCACGTCATCGCCGAATACTTCCGCGACCAGGGCAAGAACGTCCTGATGCTGGTGGACAGCCTCACCCGCGTGGCGCACGCCCAGCGCGAGATCGGCCTGGCCGTGGGCGAGCCGCCCACCTCCAAGGGCTATCCGCCCTCGGTGTTCGCACTGCTGCCCACCCTGATCGAGCGCGCCGGCGTAGGCCGCCACGGCCACGGCTCCATCACCGCCATCTACACGGTGCTTGCCGAGGGCGACGATGCGCACGACCCCATCGTCGACCTGGCCCGTGCCTCGCTCGATGGCCAGGTCATGCTCTCGCGCCA
This sequence comes from Pseudomonadota bacterium, assembly GCA_041178265.1. Taxonomy (GTDB): domain Bacteria; phylum Pseudomonadota; class Gammaproteobacteria; order Burkholderiales; family Burkholderiaceae_C; genus Ramlibacter. The sequence goes on from JBEGVR010000130.1 coordinate 7,401, forward strand.
GCTGGCCGACGCCGCCCATTACCCGGCGATCGACCTCAATGGATCCATCTCACGGCTCATGCCCGCGTTGATGCCGCCCGACGCCCTCAAGCGCGCCAGCCGTTTCCGCCGCCTGTGGGCCCTCTACCAGCAAAGCCGCGACCTGATCCAGGTCGGCGCCTATGTGGCGGGCAGCGACGCCGAACTCGACCAGGCCATCCGCCTGCGGCCCACCCTCGAAAGCTTCCTGCGCCAGGACATGCACGAGGGCATGGGCTACGGCGAATGCGTCGACGCCGTCCGCCAGATCGTCGGCGACTGACACCCCACGAGGCACCCTCCATGAACGACATCACCGTCCCCCGCGATGCCTGGAGCCTGCTGGTTTTCAAGGCCCAGCAAGAACTCGAGGCGCGCCAGCAGCAGCTGGCCCAGGCCCGTGCGCGCCAGGTGCAGATCGAAGCCAGCGAAAAGCGCCTGGCCCACCTGCTGCAGGAATACCGGCAGCGCCAGCAGGCCAGCCTGTTTGGCGGCCAGATCATGGCCGACAGCCTGAACGATCGCCAGTTCATCGCGCAGTTGCAGCGCCTGCTCGATCAGGCCATGCTGGCCTCCGCGGCGGCGGTGCGACAGACCGAATCGGATGCGGCGGCGGTCGACGCGGCCCGGCGCGAACTGGAAAAAGCCGAAAAACTGCGGTCCCGGGCCCGGGCGGCCGAACGCGACCTCCTGGAACGCCGGGCGCAGGCCAGGCAGGACGAATGGGCGATGATGCGGTTCGGGCGCCAGGACGCCTGAAACTTTTCCCCGCAGGAGGGCCCATGCAGTACCAAAGGCTCCAGAAACGCGCATACGAACTGATTGAAGGCGGCGACGGCCCCACCGACCGGGCCAGCCGATGGTGCGACATCACCCTGGCGGTGCTCGTGGTGACGAACGTGGTGGCCGTCGTACTGGACTCGATCCCCACGCTGCATCAGGCCTGGCGTCACCAGTTCGACATCTTCGAGGCCGTTAGCGTCGGCATCTTCACCCTGGAATATGCGCTGCGCGTGTGGGTCGCGGGTACGCCGCGGGCTGGCGTGGCCGGCAGCGGTGGCTGGCGGGGCCGCTGGGCCTACATCAGCAGCTTTCATGGTGTCGTCGACCTGATCGCGACCCTGCCGTTCTACCTGGAGTTCCTGTTCCCGGAGGCCGACCTGCGCGTGCTGCGCACCCTGCGCCTGCTGCGTGTGTTCAAGCTGTCGCACTACAGCACCGCCATCGAGGACCTGTTCCAGGCGGTCCGCGACGAGCGCCGCTCCTTCGTCGCCGCCTTGTATCTGCTGCTGATCGCGGTGCTTGTGACCTCCTCGTTGATGTACTTCGCCGAGCACCATGTGCAACCGGACAAGTTCGGCTCCATTCCGGACGCCATTTACTGGTCGCTCATCACCCTCACCACCGTGGGTTATGGCGACGTCACGCCGGCCACCTGGGCGGGCAAGGTGCTGTCCCTGGTCACCGCCTTCATGGGCGTGTGCACCGTGGCCTTGCTCACGGGCATCGTGGCGTCCTCCTTCGCCAATCAGATGGCGCGGCGCAAGGCCCTGTTCGAATCCCGCGCGCGGGCCTTCCTGGCCGACGGCCACATCACCAGCGTCGAGCGGCACGTGCTGGAGCAACTGCGCAAGGCCTTCAACCTTTCCTCGCAGGAGGCCGACCGGCTCCTGCGCGAGGCCGCCAGCGAGGCCCGGCGCCGGGACCATCCGGCGTGAGGCCACGTCACCCCCACGCTCGCTCACTGCGTGTAGCTCCCTGCCCCTGAGGGGGTCTTCGCGCCTTGGGTCGGCCCGCCGGCGCTCATGTCCCGGCCGCCCGGGCTGGCCGGACAAAAAGTGGATAATTCCGGGCCTTTCGCCTCCCGAAGCGGCCAGCCCCTGCGCCCGGGTGAACATTGGTTCACCCCTCGCGCCTCCGGAAAGAATCCCCTATGTTCGAGTTCGTTCGCACGCACACCAAGATCCTGCAGTTCATCCTGGTTCTGCTGATCTTCCCCTCGTTCGTGCTGTTTGGTGTTGAGGGCTACTCCCGCATGAACGATCGCGGGGCCACCGTCGCCAAGGTCGATGGTGCCGCCGTCCACCAGAGCGAATGGGACGCCGCCCACAAGGCCGAGACCGACCGCATGCGCGAGCAGCTGCCCATGCTCGATGCCAAGCTGCTGGACTCGCCCGAGGCCCGCCAGGCCACCCTGGACCGCATCATCCGCGACAAGGTCATCGCCGTCGCCGCGCGGGACGCTCGCATGGTCGTCACCGACGAACGCCTGCTCGCCGCCTTGCAGCAGGACCAGGCCCTTGCGGCCTTTCGCCGCCCCGACGGCACCACCGACATCGAGGGCCTCAAGCAGGCCCTGGCCCGCCAGGGCATGACGCCCCAGATGTACGACGAGCAGGTGCGCACCAACCTCGTCCGACGTCAGGTCCTCACCGGCATCAGCGCCAGCGCCGTCCCGGCGGCCGGTCCGGCCCAGGTCGCCCTGGGCGCCTATTTCGAAAAGCGCGAGGTGCAGGTCGCGCGCTTTGACGCTGCCGATTTCGCGGCCCGGGTGGTACCCATCGACGCCGAGATCGAGGCCTACTACCAGGCCAACCCGCAGCAGTTCCAGGCCCCCGAGCAAGCCAACATCGAATTCCTGTTGCTCGATATCGAGTCGGTCAAGAAGGGCATCACCGTCAACGACGCCGACCTCAAGACCTACTACGAGCAGAACGTCGCGAGCAACGCCGCCAAGGAAGAACGCCGCGCCAGCCACATCCTGATTCCCGCGGCCAAGGACGCTCCCGCCGCCGACCGCGCCGCCGCCCGGGCCCGTGCCGAAGAACTTCTCGCCGCCGTGCGCCAGAGCCCGGCCAGCTTCGCCGACCTCGCGCGCAAGTACTCCAAGGACGGCTCGGCGGCCAAGGGGGGCGACCTGGAATTTCTCGCCCGAGGCGCCACCGTCAAGCCTTTCGAAGACGCGCTCTTCGCCCTGAAAAAAGGCGAGACCAGCGGCGTCGTCGAAACCGACTTCGGGTACCACATCATTCGCCTGACCGACATCAAGGCGCTGCGCCAGCGCACCTTCGAGGAGATGCGCCCCGAGCTCGAGGCGCAGATGAAGCAGCAGCAGGCCCAGCGCAAGTTCGCCGAGACCGCCGACGCCTTCAGCAACGCCGTCTACGAGCAGTCCGACAGCCTCAAGGGCGTGGCCGAGCGCTTCAAGCTCGAACTGCGCACCGTCAGTGGCGTGCAGCGTGCGCCGGTGCCCGGTACTGCGCCGGTGCTGGCCAACCCGAAGTTCCTTGCGGCGCTCTTCTCATCGGACAGCCTCGAGAAAAAGCGCAACACCGAAGCCGTCGAACTCGCCCCGGGCCAGATGGTGGCGGGTCGCGTGACGCAGCACGTGCCGGCGCGCGTGCGGCCGCTGGAGGACGTGAAGGCCCTGGCCCGCGACCGCCTCAAGGCCGCCCGCGGCGCCGAGCAGGCCAAGAAGGCAGGCGCCGATCAACTGGCCGCCTGGAAGGCTGACCCCGCCTCGGCCAAGCTGCCGGCGGCGGTGGTGGTCTCACGAGAAGACCCGGTCCGCCAGCCGCGCCCGGCGGTCGAGGCGGCCCTGCAGGCGGATCCCGCGGCCTTGCCGGCTTTCATCGGCGTCGACATGGGCGATGCGGGCTATGCCGTGGTGCGCGTGGTCAAGTCCATCCCGCGCGCCACGCCCCCCGAGGCCGTGGCCCGCCAGGAGCAGCAGCAGTATGGCCAGTGGTGGTCGCAGGCCGAGGCCCTGGCCTACTACAACCTGCTGAAGAACCGCTACAAGGTCAAGGTGACGGCGCCGGCGGTGGCCAATTCGGCCCAGACGGGTACGACGGCGAAGTGACCGTGGCGTCGCCTCCCGTGGGTCTCGCCGGGGGGTATCGGGGGTGTCCAGGCCCGCTCGCAGGTCGATCTGGTAAAAACCAGTGATCTGACCATCGATGGGCGCGCACGCGATGTGCCCGCGCCGCTTTAGAGAGGTTCACGGCATGACCCCTGTTTTCCATGCGCTGCGGGCCGCAGCCCTTTCCATACTTCTGGCCTGGGCGTCTGTCCAGGTGGCCGCCCAGGCTCCAGAAAAACTGGTGATCAAGAGCCACACCCCGCAGGACTACGCCGATGTCC
>JBEGVR010000131.1:0-15231 GCA_041178265.1 Pseudomonadota bacterium
GAGCTGCCCTCTGACATGGGACTGTAACTGCGCGATGAGGGCCGCCTCCCAGGCGGCGGCATCGGGCGTGCCCGCACGCTCGGCGGCGGCCTGGGGCGCAAGCACCACATAGGCCTTGACCAGGGCGCCACGGTCGACGTCCGGCTTGGGCACGACGGCGGCATTGGCCACCGCCGGGTGCTTGACCAGGCAGTTCTCGATCTCGCCCGGGCCGATGCGGTACCCCGCGGCCTTGAACACATCGTCGGCACGGCCCTGGTACCAGAGGTAGCCGTCGGCGTCGCGCACCGCCAGGTCGCCGGTGCGGCACCAGTCGCCGGTGAACTTGGCGGCGGTGGCGTCGTCGCGTTTCCAGTAACCCAGAAAGAAGATGGGGTCGGGGTTGCCGTGCACGTCCAGGCGGTGCAGGGCCACGTCGCCGGGCACGCCGGGCGGGCATTCATGGCCCGCGTCGTCGATCACGGCTACGCGGTGCCCGGGATAGGGCCGCCCCATGCTGCCCGGGCGCGCGGGCCAGCCCACGCGCGAGGGTCGGTGGTTCATCGCGCAGTTGCCCACGATGTAGTTGATCTCGGTCTGGCCGAACATCTCGTTGACGATGACGCCCAGCTCGTCGCGGCAGTACCCATACACCGCATCGCCCACGGCCTCGCCCGCGCTCATGATCGCCGCCAGCCGCAGGCGGTACTGCGCGCGCGGCTGCGGACAGGCCTTCATCATGGCCTTCAGGGCCGTGGGAAACAGGAAGCTGTGCGTCACCTCGTGCTGCTGCATCAGGCTGAACGCCAGCTCGGGGCTGAAGCGGGCGTTGCAGGCCACGATGGGCCGTCCGAAATACAGCGTGGGCAGCAGGGCGTCCATCAGGCCGCCGGTCCAGGCCCAGTCGGCGGGGGACCAGAACACCGCGTCACTCCGGCCCGCGCCGGGCGCGCCTTCGGGGTCGAAGCCGAACCAGTTCTGGCTGCACACGAAGCCGGGCAGGTTGCCTATGAGGGCACGGTGCGGCACCAGGGCGCCCTTGGGCGCGCCGGTGGTGCCGCTGGTGTAGATCAACACCGCCGGGTCGTCGGCCCGGGTGCGTGCCGGCTTGAAGCGGGTCTCCCGCGCCGCCAGACCCACCTCGAAGTCCAGGTCGGCACGCAAGGCGGCGGCGCCCAGGCCCACCAGCGTACGCAGCGCCGGGCATTGCGGGCGAACCGCCAGCAGCGAAGCCACCGCGCCCTCGTCGCAGATCGCCACGGCGGCCTCGCTGTCCTGAAGGCGGTACTGCAAGGCCTCGGGCCCGAACAGGATGGACAGGGGCATGGCCACCGCCCCCATCTGGAAGATCGCCATGTAGGCCACCGCCGTCTCCGGGCGTTGCGGCAGCACGAGGGCCACCCGGTCGCCCGGTCGCACGCCCAGCGCCGAGAGCAGATTGGAAAGGCGATTGGCGCGCTGCTGCAGCTGCGCGTAGGTCAGGGTGTCCTGGCCCGCGGGCTGGCCGTGGGCACGCACCGCCACGCGGGTGGCCGCATCCGGCGCCTGCGCCCAGCGCCCGCAGCAGGCCTGCGCGATGTTGAACGAGGCTGGTACATGCCAGCCAAAGCCCGCATGCAAGGCCGCATGGTTGTCCCTGGCTTGACTGAGGCCCATGGCTGCTCTCCTTATGATCGCCCGAATGTATCAACCCCGACGCACTTCCCGCAGCGAGTTTGTCCCGATCCGCACCCTGTCCTACCACGTCCGCATCTGGGGCGAGCCGGCGCCGGGGCGGGTGCCCCGGGTCATGTTGCATGGCTGGATGGACGTGGGTGCGTCCTGGCAGTTCGTGATCGACGCGCTGGAGGACGACGCCTTCATCATCGCGCCGGACTGGCGCGGCTACGGCCTGACCGAGGTGCCCGCCGCCGACACCTACTGGTTCCCCGACTACCTGGCCGACCTGGACGCCCTGCTCGATCACTACGCCCCCAGCCAGGCGGTGGACCTGGTGGGCCACAGCATGGGCGGCAACGTGGCCATGATGTACGCCGGCGCGCGCCCCGATCGCATTCGCCGGCTGGTCAACGTCGAAGGCTTCGGCCTGCCCGAGACGCGCCCGTCGCAGGCGCCGGGGCGCTATGCCCGCTGGATGGACGAGGTCCGGGCCTTCCACCGGGGCGAGAAGGACCTCAAGACCTACGACAGCGCCGACGGCGTGGCCGCCCGCCTGATGAAGACCAACCCGCGCCTGGCCCCGGCCAAGGCGCAGTGGCTGGCGCGCCACTGGGCCCAGCCCGACGCCGACGGCCGCTGGCGCATCCTGGGCGACCCGGCCCACAAGATCACCAGCGCCACCCTGTGGCGCCTGGAAGAAACCCTGGAGACCTACCAGCGCATCACCGCCCCGGTGCTGTGGGTGCAGGCCAGCGACAGCAGCCTGGACCAGTGGTGGAAAGGGCAGTACACCCTGGCGCAGTTCCAGGAGCGCCTGGCCCGGGTTCCGCAGGTGCGCCAGACCCTGATCGACGACGCAGGCCACATGCTCCATCACGACCAGCCCGAGGCCGTGGCCCGGCAGATCGCGAATTTCTTGGCAGATTCCCGCTAAGGTTGGCGTAGGAAGCCCGGCCCTGCGGCCGTAGGCGCCCTCCTACGCCTAAGCTGTGCCTCAGAGTTTGCCGAGGTAATGGCTTTGCACGACGACCGACGACGGAACTACCGCACTCTTTTCTCGGGCCTGCTGCTGGCGGCGGCCTGCCTGCCGGGCCTGGCCCGCGCCGACGCCTCGGGCGATACCGGGCTGGAAACCCTGTGGGAATCCCTGTGGCACCAAAGCGGCGTGCCGACCCGGGTGGTGCGCTGGGAGAGCGGCATCCGCCTGCGCCTGTCTGGCGTGAACGCCGGCGCGCACCGGGACACCGTGATGCAGGCCCTGCAGGCGGTGACCCGCGAGGCCGGCGTGCCCCTGGTGGACGTGACGGGCCAGCCCGGGCAGCCAGCCAACCTGAGCGTGGAGATCACGCCCGACTCGGCGATGGAGGACAACCAGCCCTGCGCCACCACCCTGGAGTTCCGCCACGAATCGCGCATCGATTCGGCGGTGGTGCGCATGCGCGGTCGCGACACCTGGCGCTGCGCCCACCACGAGGCCATGCACGTGATGGGCCTTCGCGGGCACCCGGCGGGCCAGACCGTCCTGAGCTACTTTCCGGTCAAGGTCGACGCCCTGCTGCCCCTGGACAAGGTGATGCTGCGCGCCTGGTACTCGCCCCGCATGCGCGGGGGCATGAGCCCCTTTGAGGCCCTGCAGGTGATGGCCGACGAGTGGGTGGCCACCCAGGCGGACCGCGCCGCCGCCGTCCTGGCCCGCGACCGCTTCTTCGCCGTCACCATCGCGCAGATGCACGCCTTTGCCAGCGGGCGCGGCGACGTCCCGGCCATCGTCAAGCGCTCGGGCAAGGCCACTGAGGAGGGGGTCCGCGCCGGGCGGGGGGAAATGAGCTATTTCCTGGGCGTCGCCTACCTGGAGGGGGCGGCGGTACCCGCCAGCGACCGCGCCCTGGCCCGCCACTGGCTGGAGCAGGCCGCCAGCGCAGGCAACCGGCCGGCCCAGGCGCGCCTGGCGGGGTTCCGGTAACCCTGAGGGCGCGCGCCGTGGGCCGACGGGGGGCCGCCCCCCGCCATGCGAAAATCCTCGTTTTGACGCAGACGAGACACCCGCCCCATGGACGCAGAACGCATCAACCTGATCGGCACCACGCTGGCAGACCTCCAGGCCCGCACCGCGGACCTTCGGGGGTATCTTTGACTACGATGCCAAAGCGGAACGACTGAGAACCGTCAACGCATCGCTGGAAGACCCGGCGGTCTGGAACGACCCCAAGCGCGCCCAGGAACTGGGCAAGGAAAAAAAGCAGCTCGATGGCATCGTCCTGACGCTGCAATCGCTCGATCGCGAACTGGCCGACAACCTCGAACTCTATGACATGAGCAAGGAGGACCGCGACGAGGCCGGCCTCATGACCCTCGAGGACGACACCACGCGCCTGACCGCCCTGGTCGAGGACCTCGAGTTCCGGCGCATGTTCAACCGCCCTGCCGACCCCATGAACGCCTTCCTGGACATCCAGGCCGGCGCCGGCGGCACCGAGGCCTGCGACTGGGCCGGCATGCTGCTTCGCCAGTACCTGAAGTACGCCGAGCGCAAGGGCTTCAAGGCCAACGTCGAAGACGAATCCGCCGGCGACATCGCCGGCATCAAGAGCGCCACGATCAAGATCGAGGGCGAGTACGCCTACGGCCTGCTGCGCACCGAAACCGGCGTGCACCGCCTGGTGCGCAAGTCGCCCTTCGACTCGGCGGGCGGACGCCACACCAGCTTTGCCAGCGTCTTCGTCTACCCCGAGATCGACGATTCGGTCGAGATCAACATCAACCCCGCCGACGTGCGGGTCGACACCTTCCGGGCCTCCGGCGCCGGCGGTCAGCACATCAACAAGACCGATTCGGCCGTCCGGCTGACCCACGTGCCCACCGGCATCGTGGTGCAGTGCCAGGACAGCCGCAGCCAGCACTCCAACCGCGACGTCGCCTGGCAGCGCCTGCGCTCGCGCCTGTACGACCACGAGATGCGCAAGCGGATGGACGAACAGCAAAAGCTCGAGGACACCAAGACCGACGTGGGCTGGGGCCACCAGATCCGCAGCTACGTGCTCGATCAGAGCCGCATCAAGGACCTGCGCACCCACCTGGAGATCTCCAACACCCAGAAAGTGCTGGACGGCGACCTCGACCCCTTCATTCAAGCGTCCCTCAAGCAGGGCGTCTAGGAGAGACTGACATGCGTGAAGGCCAAAGCCAGGTGATCCACCGCGCCGACTACGAGGCGCCGCCGTTCTGGATCGACACCGTCGAACTGTGCTTCGACCTGGACCCCGCCAAGACCCGCGTGCTCAATCGCATGCGAGTGCGCCGAAATCCCGACCTGCCCGCGCAGCCCCTGCGCCTGGATGGCGAGGAGCTCAATCTGGCACGCGTGATGGTCAACGGCCAGGGCACCTCCTTCAAGCTCGAGGACAACCAGCTGGTGCTGGAGAACCTGCCTGAGGGCCCCGAGCCCTTCGAACTGGAAATCTTCACCACCTGCGCGCCGGCCAAGAACACCAAGCTCATGGGCCTGTACGTGAGCAACGACTCGTTCTTCACGCAGTGCGAGGCCGAGGGCTTCCGGCGCATCACCTACTTCCTGGACCGGCCCGACGTGATGGCCAGCTACACCGTGCTGCTGCGGGCCGACAAGGCCCGCTACCCGGTGCTGCTGTCCAACGGCAACCTGGTGGACCAGGGCGAGCTCGACGAAGGCCGCCACTACGCCAAGTGGGTCGATCCGCACCGCAAGCCCTCCTACCTGTTTGCCCTGGTGGCGGGCCAGTTGGTGGCGCGCGAGCAGCGTATCGTCTCGCGCGCGGGCAAGGAGCACCTGCTGCAGGTCTATGTGCGCCCCGGCGACCTGGACAAGACCGAACACGCGATGAACTCCCTCATCGCCTCGGTGCTGTGGGACGAGGCGCGCTTTGGCCTGCCCCTGGACCTGGAGCGCTTCATGATCGTCGCCACCAGCGACTTCAACATGGGCGCGATGGAGAACAAGGGCCTGAACATCTTCAACACGAAGTACGTGCTGGCCAGCCAGGCCACGGCCACCGACACCGACTACGCCAACATCGAGAGCGTGGTGGGCCACGAGTACTTTCACAACTGGACGGGCAACCGCGTCACCTGCCGCGACTGGTTCCAGCTCTCGCTGAAAGAGGGCCTCACGGTCTTTCGTGACCAGGAGTTCAGCCAGGACCTGGCCGGTGAAGCCTCGGCCCGCGCCGTCAAGCGCATCGAGGACGTGCGCGTGCTGCGCACCGCGCAGTTCCCCGAGGATGCAGGCCCCATGGCCCACCCGGTGCGCCCCGACCAGTACCTGGAGATCAACAACTTCTACACGGTCACCATCTACGAAAAAGGTGCCGAGGTCGTGCGGATGATGCAGACCCTGGTCGCCACCCCGCAGGACCCGATCGGCCGCGCCGCCTTTGCGCGCGGCGTGGCGCTGTACTTCCAGCGCCACGACGGCCAGGCCGTCACCTGCGACGACTTCGCCCAGGCCATCGCCGATGCCAATCCGGGCTCGGAACTGGCGCAGCGACTCGATGCCTTCAAGCGCTGGTACAGCCAGGCCGGGACGCCGCGCGTGCGTGCCGAAAGCCAATGGGACGCCGCGTCCGGCCGCTACACCCTTGCACTCACGCAGTCCTGTCCACCCATGCCGGGGCAGGTGGCCAAGGATCCCTTCGTCATTCCCGTGCGCTGGGGCCTGCTGGACGCCGAGGGCCGTGAAGTCGCGCTGGGTCTGCAGGTGCTCGCGGGCGCCACCGGGACGATCACCGTCGACGGGCTGGCCGGCGAGCCGGTGCCCTCGCTGATGCGGGGCTTCAGCGCCCCGGTGATCCTCGAGCACGACTACACCGACGCCCAGCTCCTGATCCTCCTGGCGCACGACACCGACCCCTTCAACCGCTGGGAGGCCGGTCAGCGCCTGGCCCTGCAGCGCGCGCTGCGCTTCGTGCGCGAAGGCGGACCGGTCGACCTGGACGCCCCCTTCCTGGAGGCCATGCGCGGCGTCCTGCGCCACCCGGCACTCGATGCCGCCTTCAAGGACCTGGCTCTCGCCCTGCCCTCCGAGACCTACATCGCCGAGCAACTGGAGTCGGTGGACCCCCAGCGTATCCACGCGGTGCGCGAAGCCATGCGCCAGCAGTTGGCCACAGCCTTGCGCCACGACTGGGAATGGGCCTACGAACACCACAAGGACAACGGCGCCTACCGCCCCGACCCGGTCTCCAGCGGCCGGCGCGCACTGGCCGGCCTGGCCCTTATGCACCTGTGCCTGGCCGCCCACCCAAGCGGCGATCCGGTCTGGCCGGGCAAGGCGTTACAGCGGTTCAAGGAAGCGGGCAACATGACCGACCGCTTCAACGCCCTGTCGGCCCTGGTGGTCAGCGGTCACGCGCTGGCGGCGCAGGCCCTCGATCGCTTTCATAGCCTGTTCAAGGACGAGGCTCTGGTCCTGGACAAGTGGTTCGCCCTGCAGGCTGGCGCGCCCGACCACGGGGGCGACCGACTGCCAGTGGTTCGCCAGTTGATGAACCACCCGGACTTCAACATCCGCAACCCCAATCGTGCGCGCAGCCTGATCTTCAGCTATTGCAGCGCCAATCCGGGCGCCTTCCACCGCACCGACGCCGCCGGCTACGTGTTCTGGAGCGACCGCGTGATGGAGCTCGATGCCATCAACCCGCAGGTGGCGGCACGTCTGGCGCGCGCCCTCGATCGCTGGAAGCGTCTGGTGGAGCCGTGCCGCAGCGCGGCGCGCGAGGCGATTGCGCGCGTCGCGGCCAAACCCGATCTCTCCAACGACGTGCGAGAAGTCGTGACGCGCGCGCTGGAATAGACACCCCCGAAGCGCCTGCGGCGCCTCCCCCCAGGGGGCGCCACCGGCGGACCGGCGCAGCCGGATCCGCGCTGGCCCAGGCGAAGTTCACTTCAATTGATCGGATCCTCATGTCCACCAAAATTTCCCTCTCCCGCTACCTCGTCGAGCAGCAGCGCGTCGACGGGCTGATTCCCGCGCAACTGCGCCTGCTCCTGGAGGTGGTGGCGCGTGCCTGCAAAAGCATCAGCCATGCGGTGAACAAGGGGGCGCTGGGCGGCGTGCTCGGCTCCGCCGACACCGAGAACGTGCAGGGCGAGGTGCAGAAGAAACTGGACATCATCGCCAACGAGGTGCTGATTGAAGCCAATGAATGGGGTGGCCACCTGGCGGCCATGGCCAGCGAGGAAATGGACGGCATCTACATGGTGCCCAATCGCTATCCGCAGGGCGAATACCTGCTGCTGTTCGATCCGCTCGATGGCTCGTCCAACATCGACGTGAACGTCTCTATCGGCACCATCTTCAGCGTGCTCAGAAAGCCCGAAACCGGCGGCTCCGGCGTGAGCGAGCAGGACTTCCTGCAACCGGGCAACCGCCAGGTGGCGGCCGGCTACTGCATCTACGGCCCCCAGACCACCCTGGTGCTGACGGTGGGCGACGGCGTGGCCATGTTCACGCTGGACCGCGAGCAAGGCTCCTTTGTGCTGGTACAGGAGCACGTGCGCATTCCGGCCGACACCAAGGAGTTCGCGATCAACATGTCGAACATGCGGCACTGGGCGCCCCCGGTGCGCCGCTACGTGGACGAATGTCTGGCCGGCAAGGAGGGCGTTCGCGGCAAGGACTTCAACATGCGCTGGATCGCCTCCATGGTGGCCGACGTGCACCGCATCCTCACGCGCGGGGGCATCTTCATGTACCCCTGGGACCGGCGCGAGCCGCACAAGCCCGGCAAGCTGCGCCTGATGTACGAAGCCAACCCCATGGGCTGGCTGGTCGAACAGGCCGGCGGCGCCGCCACGAACGGCACGCAGCGGATCCTGGACCTCCAGCCCAGTCAGCTGCACGAGCGCGTGAGCGTGATTCTGGGCAGCAAGAACGAGGTCGAGCGGGTGACGGCCTACCACCAGGCAGCCGGAGCCTGAAGGCACAGGCGCCCGGGAGGGGCTGGCTATAATCTGCAGCTTCGGTTGCCGGTGTAGCTCAGTCGGTAGAGCAGCTCATTCGTAATGAGAAGGTCGGGTGTTCGATTCATCTCTCCGGCACCAATGAATTCAAGAAAAGCCCGCTGTTGAACGGCGGGCTTTTTCCGTTGGCAAGTCCTGAGCGGCGGGCCCTGGCGACGTGGGGCGCCCTCCTTCCCAGCCAGGGGGCTCAGACGCCCTCGGCGATCCGGATGTCGCGCACCACGGCGTTCGGGCCCAGGGCAACCAGCGCCGCCTGGTAGGCCTCGCTCTGGTAGGCGGCCTGGGCTGCGGCCACGCTCGCGAACTCGATCACGACCACGCGCATCGGCTTGCCAGCTTCCTTCACCAGTTGCGGCATGCCGCGCACGATGAACCGGCCGCCCCCGGCCGTGATCGCAGGCCCGGCCAGCTTGGCATAGGCCGCGAGGGCCGCTTCATCGTGGATGGCGTGGTAGGTGGCGATCCAGTAGGCATTGGGCATGGGAAGTCCTTCTTGTGAATGGTCAAGGGGTTTCGGAATCTTGGTAGCGGCGGCCCTGTGCGATCAGTTCAGGCGTTCCGATCAGGGCGTTGAGCCGCTCGAAATCCAGCATTTCGCCCGCCATGGCCGCCGTCGTGCCGTCGGCGTGCAGGCGCGCATAGTATCGCTGCAGGGTATGGGCAACGGCCCGCGCGGTGCCGCCCGGAAAGATCACGATACGGTAGCCGCGCCGCCCCAGTTCCTGGGCCGATTGGACCGGGGTCTTGCCGCCCTCCACCATGTTGGCCAGCATCGGAATGCGGTGAGCGAAGTGCGCGCAGGCGGCGTCCATCTGCTGCGGTGTGCGGACCGCCTCGATGAACAAGGCGTCGACGCCGGTGTCCAGGTATCGCTCGGCGCGCTCGATCGCGGCATCAAAGCCCTCCACCGCCACCGCGTCGGTACGCGCCAGGACCAGCGTCTGGTCACTGCGGCGCGCATCCAGCGCCGCGCGCAGCTTGCCAACCATCTCGGCCACCGGCACCACGCCCTTGCCATCGAGGTGGCCGCAGCGCTTGGGGAAGGTCTGGTCCTCCAGCTGGATCATGGCGGCCCCGGCGCGCTCGAACTCGCGGACCGTGCGCTGCGTGTTCAGCGCATTGCCGAAACCGGTGTCGGCGTCCACGATCACCGGCAGGCGCACCCGCTCGGTGATGCGCGCCAGCGTGTCGGCCACCTCGGTCTGGGTGGTCAGGCCGATGTCCGAGCGACCCAGGCGCGTGTAGGCAATGGAGGCGCCCGAGAGGTACAGGGCCTCGAAGCCGCTTTGCTCGGCGACCAGGGCACTCAGGGCGTCGTACACCCCCGGCGCGAGCAGCACGTGGGGGTCGGACAGTCGTTGCTTGAGGTTCATGGGTTCGGTTGCAGGTGTCAGGCCGCAGCGCCGAGCTTGCCGGCCGCCGTGTGGGCCGCGATCCAGCCGCCGGCCAGCGCGCTGAGCAGGCCGTTGCCGGAGAGGTAACCCCAGACCGCGTCGCCCGACACGCCGCGCGCGGCGCCACCCGCGGCCAGCAGGTTGGGAAGCGGCTGTCCATCGGCGCCCAGCACACGGCACTGCGCGTCGATGTCCAGACCGCCCTGGGTGTGGAACAGGGCACCGGTCACCTTGACCGCGTGATACGGGGGATCGAATCGGCCCAAGGCGGAATCGAGCGCGCGCACCTCGCAGCCGATCAGGCGGGCCAGGGCCGGCTTGTCCGAGACGGTGCGCAGCGCGCCCGCGGCCTCGGCCTGCTGGAAGTCGGGGAAGGTGCGGGCCAGGGCCAGCAGCCGGTCGTCGAACACGTTCCAGGCGACCTGCCCGGGCTGTTGCAGCACGCGCACCGACGCCTCGGAGTAGCCCTCGGTCTCGTCGTGAAAACGCTGGCCCTGCGCATTGAGCTGGATGCCGCCCTCGGTCATCACCGCCCAGGTCATGAGGATGCCCTGGGGCACCACCCAGGACCCATGGCCCTGATAGCCCGTGAGGTCGGCCAGGCGCGCGCCGAGTTGGCGGCCCCACTGGATGGCACTGCCGTCGTTACCGACATGGCCGCCGAAGGTAGCGCCGCGCATCTCGGGCAACAGCGCGTCGACCATCGTGGTGTTGCCACCGAAACCGTTGCAGGCCAGCACCAGGGCGTCGCAGGCCAATTGCTCGAGGTGCCCGTCGGGACGGCGAAAGCCCAGGCCCACGACGCGACGCGCCGCATCGACATACAGTTCGCGCACCGTGGCCTGCGTGAGCAGCATCACCCCCGCCGCCAGCGCCGCGCGCTCGACCTGCGCGACGAGCGAGGCTCCGGTCTTCTCCGGCGTGGCGTGCATGCGGTGTGCGCTGTGGCCCGGATAGAGAAATCCCTCGAGCACCTGCAAGGTGATGCCATGGCGCTGCGCCAGCCGGTCCAGGGCTGACGCGATGGCCTCGGTGTAGGCCGCGACCAGGTGCGACGCGGCACGGCCCTTGGCCTTGGCCTGGATGTCGGTCGCGAAACGCTGCGGGCTGTCCTCGATGCCCGCCGCGCGCTGGACCTGCGTGCCCGCTGCCGGCACGAAGCCGGAAGACAGCGCGGTGGAACCGGCCGGGCGCTCATCGCGCTCGAGGACCGCGCACTCGATGCCCGCATCGCGCAGCGCGATCGCCGCCATCAGGCCACAGGCCCCTGCGCCCACGATGGCCACCGGCACGGCGGGCGCCTCGGCGGCCAGCGCCGACGCGGGCAGCACACGCGGCTCGTGGCGAGGATCGGGATTCGACGACGTCATGTCAATCGCGCAAAGGCCACCCGCCTCAAGCCGTCGGGCGGCGCAGGTACTTGCCGCCCGGCTTGCCCAGGACCCGCCCGTTCTCGCTGATCAGGGTGCCGCGCAGGAAGGTGGCGTCCACGTGGGCGGACAGCTCGAGCCCCTCGAAGGGCGTGTAGCCCTGGGTGGATGGCGAATCCTTGGCATGGATGGTCCAGGTACGATTCGGGTTGACCAGCACCACGTCGGCGTCGAAGCCCTCGGCGATGTCGCCCTTGTGGTTCAGGCCATAGCGCTGCGCTGGGTTCCAGGACAGCACGCGGGCCATGTGGTTGTAGTCCATGCCGCGGCGCGTGCCCTCGGACACCAGGGCGGGCAGCAGGTACTCGGTGCCGCCAAAGCCGCTCTTGGCCATCCAGATGTTGCCGAAATAGCGCTTGGGCACCTTCATCTCCTGGCGGCAGCAGGCGTGGTCGGACACCACCCAATCGAGCTCGCCTTCGAGCAGCGCCTGCCACAGGAACTCCACGTCTTCGCGTGGGCGGATCGGCGGGTTCACCTTGGCCAGTTCGGCGGCACGGGAGGTGATGTCCAACATCAGGTGGCCGATGGTGACTTCGCGCTTGAAGTCGATGTGGGGAAAGACGTCCGCCATCATCATCGCAGCCTGCACCGCCTTGCGTGAGCTCAGATGCAGCAGGTTGATATTGGGCAGCGCGGTCTCGTTGGCCAGGTAGCTGGCAATGAACACCGCCAGGCCCTCGGAGTGCTGGGGGCGCGAGGCGCTGTAGGCGGCCAGGCCCTTGAGGGACTTGTCCTTCTCGACCAGCTTGGTGTAGGCGGTCATGATCTCGGCGGTCTCGCAGTGCAGCGACAGCGAGATCTGCCTGGCCTTGTCCGGCATCTGCTCGCGCGCGGCCTGGATGCCACGCATGATGAATTCGAAGTGCGCGAGGTCGTAGCGCTCGTCCTCGCCGATCATCAGGAATTCCTTCTGCGAATTGGACGCGCCATGCAGGCCGTGCGAGCCGTAGAACATGAAGATCTTGAAGCTGGACACACCGTGCTTTTCGATCAGCATCGGGATTTCCTCGATGTGCTTGCGGTCCATGGGCGCCAGGTGAAAGCCGTAGTCCACATGGAAGCGCCCCTTGGCGATCTTGAGCACCTCGGGGTAGAATTTGGCGTAGGGGCCACCCTTGTTCAGGTAGTACTGGCCGGTGCGAAAGTAATTCAGGCTGGAGGTCACCCCGCCGATGGCCGCGGCCTTGCTCTCGGTGACCGCGTCCTCGTCCAGCGGGGAGTAGATACCGCTGTGCATGTGCGCATCGACCACACCCGGAAACGCCAGGCGGCCCTGGCCGTCGTAGACCTTCCTGGCCTGGGTGACGTCGATGCCGGGGGCCACCTTCACCACGCGCTCGTCGGTGATGGCGATATCACCTTCATGCAACACGTTGCCGTGGGGGCGGACCACGCGCACGTTCTTGATCAACAGGTCATACAGGGGTCGGGTCATGAGGTCTCCAGGGTCTTCTTCGAAGGAATGCGCTCGCGCAAGAGGTTGAACAGGCCGCCGGCGTTCACCATCGCCAGCAGGAAATCGGGCACCGGGTCGCAGGCCAGACGGCGGCCGTCGGCGGCCACCACGGCGGGCGCCCCGCAGTCGTGCAGGTCCAGGCGCACGCGGTCGCCTTCGGCCAGGGTCTCGGCCTGGGGACAGGTCAGGAGCAGCAGTCCCAGGTTGTAGGCGTTGCGGAAAAACAGGCCGCTGTAGGACGGCGCGATCACGGCCACCACCCCCAGGTGGCGCAGCGCGCCGGCCGCCTGCTCGCGCGAGGAACCGATTCCAAAGCCCGGTCCAGCGGCGATCACGTCGCCCGCGCACACCCCGCGCGCGAACTCGGGGCGCAGCGCTTCCAGGCAATGCGGGGCGATGCCCTCGATTCCCAGCTTCATGTAGGCGCCGGGCGCGAGGACATCGGTGTCGACGTCAGCGCCCAGGCGCCAGACGCGATGCGCCGCGCCGGCGTCCAGGCGGGTCATGCAGGTACCCCCACCATCATCTCGCGCGGGTCGCAGATGCGGCCGGCCACCGCCGACGCAGCCACCGTGTAGGGCGAGGCCAGGTACACGCTGGTGTCGGGCGATCCCATGCGGCCTCGGAAATTGCGCGCAGTGCTCGAGACCACGTTGCGCGCCTGCGAAAGGGAGTCGCCATAGCCGGCGCAGGCGCCGCAGGCCGTGGCGCCCACTTCGGCGCCAGCGTCGCGCAGCACCTGCATCAGGCCCTCGCGTTCGGCCTGGGCCTGGTCCTGCTGCGTGGCGGGTGCCACGATCAGGCGCACGCCCGCAGCGGCGCGGCGCCCGCGCAGGAGGGACGCCGCCGCGCGCAGGTCGTCGATCTTGGCGCCGGTGCAGGCGCCCAGGTAGGCCACGTCGATGGCCGTTCCTTCATGGCGGGTCACGTCGCCCGAGTTGGCCGGGCTGTGCGGCGCCGCGACCTGAGGCACCAGGGTGGACGCGTCGAAGGCGTGGCGCTCCAGGGAGGCGCCTTCGTCGGTGCGCCAGCGCGACACGTCGCCCAGCGCGGCAGTGTCCACCCCCGCCGCGCGCAGCCAGTCCAGGGTGGTGGCGTCGGGCGCGACCAGGCCGGCCTGCGCTCCCAGTTCGGCGCTCATGTTCGAGAGGGTCATGCGCTCGTTCATGGACAGGGCACGCACCGCCTCGCCACGAAATTCCACCGCCTGGTAGGCGCCGCCGTTCATGCCGAAGCGGCCGATCAGGTGCAGCATCATGTCCTTGGCGCTGACGCCCGGGGCCAGGCGCCCGGACCAGTCCAAGGCGATGGTGCGTGGCACCTGCAGCCAGATCTCGCCGGTGACCACCACGCCCAGCATCTCGGTGCTGCCGATGCCGAACATGTAGGCGCCAAAGGCGCCACCGGTGGGCGAGTGCGAATCGCCTCCCACGCAGAACAGGCCGGGCCGGATGTGCCCGTGCTGTGGCACCACCACATGGCAGATGCCCTGGCCGTCATACACGTGGGGCAGGCCCTCATCGCGCGCCCATTCGCGCGCGATGCGCACGATGCGGCGCGATTCGTCGTCGCGCTCGGGTACGTAGTGGTCCATCACCAGCACCACGCGCGAGCGGTCCCAGATCTTCGCGCCCAGGTCTTCCAGCATGGGCTTCAGGCGTCGTGGGCCTGAGGAGTCATGAAACATCGCCAGATCGACCCGGCAGGTCACCACCTCGCCCGGCGCCACGTGCGTACGCCCGGCGGCGCGGGCCACCAGCTTCTGGGCCAGGGTCATGGGCGCAGACGTCGTGGACATGCTCGCAACCGCCCTTTCAGATGCCCAGGTAGGCGCGGCGCAGGCGGTCGCTGGCCAGCAACTCGCCAGGCAGGCCGGAGAATTCGATCGCGCCGTTTTCCATCACGTAGGCCCGCTGCGAGATTTCCAGCGACTGGCCCACGTTCTGTTCCACCAGCAGGATGGACAGTCCCTGCCGATGCAACTGCGAGATCAGGCCGAACATCTCCTCGACCAGCAGCGGCGACAGGCCCAGCGAAGGTTCGTCCAGGATCAAAAGACGCGGCTCGGCCATCAGGCCGCGGCCGATGGCGAGCATCTGCTGCTCGCCGCCGCTCATGGTCCCCGCCAATTGGGACAGGCGTTCCTTCAGGCGCGGGAAGATGCCAAAGACACGCTCGAGGTTCTGCGCGCGCCGCTCGCGGGCGCGGGCGAAGCTGCCCAGCTCCAGGTTTTCCAGCACCGAGAGGTTGGGACACACACGGCGCCCCTCGGGCACCTGGATCAGGCCGGACTGCACGATCGCGCGGTAGTGCG
>JBEGVR010000132.1:0-19846 GCA_041178265.1 Pseudomonadota bacterium
GCCTGCGAAACGAACGTCCAAACCGAGCGAGCGTGCAATCAGCAACTGCTGGATTTGGCTGCTGCCGTCACCGATGGTGCAGATTCGGTTGTCGCGGTAGTAGCGCGAGACCGCGCAATCATCCATGAAGCCCCAGCCGCCATGCACCTGGATGGCGACGTCGGCCACCTGCGTGGCGATCTCGCAGCAGTAGTACTTGGCCATGGCAAGTTCCTTGAGCGTGACCGTGCCCTGGTCGCCCATCCAGGCAGCACGATAGGCCAAGAGCCGCGCGGCATCGACCTTGACCGCCATCTGGGCGATCATTTCCTGGATCATCTGAAGCTTGCCCAAGGTACCCCCGAACGCCTTGCGCTCATTGGCATAGGCGATGGAGCGGCGCAAGGAAGCCTCCGCCAAGCCAAGGGAGCAATGGGCCAGGAAGACGCGTGCCTGCTGGTAGCCCTTGTGCAGCAAATGACGGCCCTCGCCCTCGCCTCCGAGGATCGCATCCTCGGGAATGACGCAGTCGTCGAAGTAAAGGGGACGCGTGTCACTGGAGCGCCACCCCATCTTGCGGTAGGGCTCTCCGGGCTCATAACCTTTCGTCCCCCGGGGCACCACAAAGAGCGTGAAGCGTTTGCGGTCGGCGTCGGGCTCACTCGTCAGCGCCAGCGTGAGCGCGAAGGTGGAGATGTCGGTGCCCGCATTGGTGATGTAGGCCTTCTGACCATTGATTGTCCAGCCATTGGCCACCTTGAGGGCGCGCGTGGTGAAGCTGGCCGTGTCCGAGCCCGCTTGAGGCTCCGTACCCGCCAGCGCGCCCAGCGCTTTGCCCTGCACGATGGCCGGCAGGAAGCGCGCTTTCTGCTCCGGCGTGCCAAAGCGCTCCAGGATCAGCCCTGCAGAGACACTCACCATGACGCTCACCGCGAGCGACTGGTCCGCAATCGCCAACTGCTCGACGGCCAGAGCCATCTCCAGCGTGCCCAGTCCCATGCCGCCGTGTTCCTGCTTGAACGGAATGGCCGTGATGCCCATCTCCCCTACCTTGTGAAACAAATCGGTGGGGAATACGCCTTCGCGGTCGAGTTGTTCGGCTCGGGGCTCGATTTCCTTGCTGGCGAAGTCGGCTACGGACTCCTGAAGGCGCCGCTGGTCGGGCGTGAGGTCGAAATTCACCGGGTCTTTCCTTCGGCGGCAGTGCCGCATGGTTGGTTACGCCACCATTCTGAGATCTGTGCCAAGCATCCGTCAAGCGGGATGATCGACCGACCGGTCAGTCAGACATAAGTGTTTACCCTGGAATGATGGCTCGCAAGCCAGTGCCTTCCGTCAGGTCGTGAAGGAGTGGGACGCCAGCGTTCCGGGCAAGGGCAGCAGGGACGGGTCAACGTTGAGCGCGGCCACCGGCTTGGCCGCAACCATCCGCTCCAGCAGCTGGACCAGGGCGACCGCCACGTTTTCGCCGCTCCAGGCGCCGCCGGCGACGTACCACTTCTGGACCCAGTTCATCGCCCCAAGCGCAGCAAACACCGTCATCTTGGGGTTACAGGGGGCCATGCTGCCGTCCTGGATGCCGGTCGCGACCAGCGCACGCAATTCCGTCTCGAACTGGTCCCTTCGGGCGATCACATGCTGCATCGCTTCTGGGGACAAGGCCTGCTCTTCCAAAAGGACCACATAACAGGCCTCGTTTGAAAGGATCATGCGCAGGTAATTGAGCAGCGTCGCACAGAATTGCTGCAGGGCGGTACCGCCGGCCTCCCGAGCCAGTCGCAGGCTCTCGGCTGCGGCGTCCATCGCGGTTTCATGGCAGAAAGCCAACAGCTCTTCCTTGCTCTGCACGTAGGTGTAGAGCGCCGCCTTGCTCACCCCCAAGGTCTGCGCGATATCTGTGAGCGAGGTGCCGTGAAAACCCTTGCGGTTGAAGGACGCCGTTGCCTCCCGCAGGATGGCCTGGCGCTTGGCCATGAACTGCACATCCGCGCCGGGAACCGCGCCTTTCCAGGTGCTCATGACGGGAAGCCTTTCATACCGCCATTCTAGGCGGAAGATGGCCGACCGATTGGTCGGGATGTTGACCATTCGGACTTTTACCCATACGATCCGACTGAGTCCAGCCCAAGAAGGTCGCAATGCCATGACCCCGTCGTATGTTTTAGGTGTGGCGCTGAGTCCGTCGGCACTTGCCGTCCGTGACCGGCGCAACGAGGAACTCGCTTTCGAAACGGTGCGCCAAGCGCTAGCCCGCGCCGGGGTCCGCCGGGAGGAAATCGATGCCGTCACGCTGGCCACCAGCGATGAGATGGATGGACGCAGCATCAGCAGCATGTTGATGGCCGCACCCAGCGGCTCCTACCTCAAGGATGAATTGCGTGTCACCGACTCGGGCCTGACGGGCCTAGTCATGGGGGCCATGCGCATCGGTTCCGGGCGGTTCCACTTGGGCATCGTTGTCAGCTGGAGCCAGACCTCCCAGATCGACGTGGATGCGCTCACGCGGATGCGGGCGGAGCCCTTCGTGCTTCGGCCTATCGGCCTAAACGGGCCGATTGCCGATGGCTTGCAGGCCGGCGCGCAGCAGCGGCGGCTGGGGCTGACCGACCACGATGTCGCAAAGCGGGTGGTCGAACGCCAGCAACAGGCCCGCCGCAATCCCCGCGGGCTGCGGCTCGCCCCCGAGGCGGTGGAGGCGGTCGCCGACTCCGAGGTGCTGGCCTGGCCGCTGCGCCGCGGGCATGCGGCCCGTGCCAGCGATGGCTGTGTGGCCTTCGTGATTGCCTCGGGCGACTGGCTCCGTCGCCATCCCGGCCACCGACCGATGGCGCGACTCAGCGGCATGGCCTGGGGCATCGACCGCTATGCGCTCGATGCAGACCGACTGGGCGCAGGAACCCTTTTCAGCGACACCTTGGCCGACGCCCTGCGCCGCAGCGGCCGTCC
The DNA here is from genome assembly GCA_041178265.1 of Pseudomonadota bacterium. Lineage (GTDB taxonomy): Bacteria > Pseudomonadota > Gammaproteobacteria > Burkholderiales > Burkholderiaceae_C > Ramlibacter. The sequence goes on from JBEGVR010000132.1 coordinate 2,926, forward strand.
CGCAGACGCCGGGATCGACGTGCTGGAGCTCGAGGCCCAGAACGCGTGGCAAGACCTCGCCATGGCGGGTGACGCGGCCCGCTCACGGCGGATCGGCGCCATCAGCCCCTCGGGCGGCACATGGGCGCAGAACCCCCTGTTCTGCACGGGCCTGGTGAACGCGGCAGAGGCGGTGCTGCAAGTGAGCGCAGAGGCGGGCGAGGTCCAGGTGCCGAATGCCCGTTTTGCTGTCGCACACGGCAGTCACGGTTTTGCCCAGCAAGGCCACACTTTCATCACCTTCGAGCAGGTCGACGCACAGGAGTTGTCATGAGCCAGAACGTAGCCGTCATTGGCGTCGGCCAGACCGGCTTTCGCGCGCGGTGGGACTCGATGACCTATGTCGAACTCGCCCAGCAGGCCGCCATGCGCGCCCTGGCCGATGCCCGGCTCACCGTGGATGACATCGACGCCGTGGTGTATTCCATGGCGCCGACCCATTTCATGGGCGTCCCCGACTGCGACAAATGGGCCGTCGATTTCGTGGGCGCGCGGGGCAAACCCTTCATGCGGGTGCATACCGGCGGTGCTACCGGAGGGTCGGCCTTCCAGGCGGCGTGGGCGCACGTGGCCAGTGGCCAATACCGACGGGTACTGGTGGTCGGCGCAGATCGCATCACAGAAACCCCAGATGCCCAGTTCATCCTCAACCTGATCTGGGATCCGTTGTATGAGCAAGACTTCGCGCTCAACACCGTCACCATGACCGCCGTGGCCACGCAACGCTACATGGCACGCTATGGCGTGACGGAGGAGCAGTACGCACGGGTGGTGGTACGCGCGCGTCGCAATGCGCTGCGCAATCCCCATGCACACCTCAAGGGCGACATCACCGTGGACGACGTCATGAATTCCCCGCGCGTGGCCTGGCCCTACAAGCTGTTCGACATCTGTCCACGTTCGGCCGGCGCTGCGGCTGTCGTGATTGCGGACGAAGCCACCGCGCGTGAGGTGTGTGACCGGCCCGCTTTCGTGACGGGGATCGGCGCCGCCTCCAATACGGTCTTCATGGGTGACCGCTGCGTACCCACCGCCGATTGTGATTTCGCCGAGCATGCCGAGATCGGCATTGCTTCCCGGGAATGCCTGGCGCAAGCGGGGATCACCGATCCCGCACGTGAAATCCAGGTGGTGGAGCTTTATGACCCCTTCAGCTCTTTCCAGTTCCCGGAACTGGAGACCATGGGCTTCTGCCAGCGCGGAACCGCTGCGCACCTGAGCGACGAAGGTGCATTCGACCACGGGGGCACCACCGTCGTCGGCCCTTCCGGCGGCACCTTGTGTACCAACCCCATCGGCGTGACTGGCCTCGTACGCGTCGCCGATGCCGCCCTGCAGGTGATGGGGCGCGCCGGCGACATGCAGGTACGCGGCGTGCGTAACGCCATGGCCACTGCGGCCGGTGGATCGACGCAGTTCTTCACTTGCACCCTGCTGTCCGACGAGCCGCGCCATGGCGCTTCGCGCACCTGATGGAGACCCCTATGAGCAATGCTTCTGCTGAACCCCTGATCATCCCGGCCGAGTGGCATGTCCGGTACAACTATCCCGCCGGCGAAACCGCCACCCGGTTCTTTGCCGCCTTGCGCGAGGGCAAGATCCTGGCCACTCGCTGCAGCAAGTCCGGCATGAGCTACCTGCCACCGCGGGCGTACTGTGAGCGCTCGTTCGAGCCTTGTGACAGCTGGGTTGAAGCGGCGCATGCTGGCGTGATCGAGTGCGCCACCATCGTCTCCGCAGCGTTCGAGAACCTGCCTAAGCCGCCCTATGCCATTGCATATGTGCGCCTGGACGGGGTGGATACCGCCTTGGTGAACTTCGTGCGTGGCCTGGACTTGTCGGATGTCAAAGCCGCATCGCAGAAACTGCTGCCCGGTACGCGCGTGAAAGTGGTATTTGACGCGGTACCCAAGGGAAGCATCACCGACTTTCACTACGAATTGGCGTGACGGCTTGATACGAGCGGGTGACACGGGCCCGGCAATCGAGCGGGGAGAAGGCCAATCCTCATGAACCAGGAACCCGTCTACATCGTCGGCGTGGGCATGACCCCCTTCGGGCGCCATGCCCAACGCAGTGTGCGCCAGTTGGCCACTGCGGCGACAGGGGCGGCCCTCAAGGACGCGGGCCTGACCCCAGGCGCCGTGCAGGCCGCCTTCATCGCCAACGCCACCCAGGGACATATGGAAGGCCAGCATATGGTTCGAGGGGAGCTGATGATGCGCGCCATGGGCGTGGGTCAAGTGCCGGTCTACAACATCGAGAACGCCTGCGCCAGCGGCAGCAGCGCCCTGAAACTGGCGATCAATGCGTTGCGCGCAGGTGACGCGGAGATTGCCCTGGCGCTGGGCGCCGAGAAGATGGTGTCGAGTGATCGCGGCCGGATGATGTCCGTATTTGACGGCGCCTGGGATGTGACCACCCCCGGCGAGAATGCCAGCCGCCTGATCGAGCTTGGCCAGGGCATTGACGCGCCCGAAGGCACGACGTCCCTTCGTCCCTACAGCATCTTCATGGACGTCTACGCTGCGTTCGCACGCTTTCACATGAAGCGCTTTGGCACGACGCAACGTCAGCTGGCCGCGGTTGCAGCCAAGAACCACGGGCACTCTGCGGCCAATCCGCTTTCGCAGTACCGGCAAGTCTACACCGTGGACGAAATCCTGGTGGCGCCCCCGATTACTTACCCACTTACGCTGCCGATGTGTTCACCGATCTCCGATGGCGCGGCCGCAGTCATCCTGGCAACGCGTGAAGGCCTCCGACGGCACGGACTGACCCGGGCACGCGCGGTGCGCGTCCTGGCCTGCGTCGTTCAGTCTGGCAGTGATCGCCCTGCCGACGAAATCGAGCGGCATTGCTCCGCGCTCGCCGCACAGCGTGCCTACGAGATCTCGGGTGTCGGCCCGCACGATATCGATGTGGCTGAAGTTCATGACGCGACGGCCATGGGCGAGATCATCCAGATCGAGAACCTCGGGTTTTGCGGCTGGGGTGAAGGTGGGGCACTCGCAGAGTCCGGCGCCACGGCGATAGGCGGACGCATTCCGGTCAATCCATCCGGTGGTCTCGAGTCTAAGGGCCACCCCATCGGGGCTACCGGACTAGGGCAAATCTATGAACTCGTCCAGCAGCTCCGTGATGAGGCCGGTGCGCGTCAGGTGAATGGCGCTCGCCTTGCGATTGCCGAGAACGGTGGTGGTCTGCACGGGATAGAAGAGGCCGTCACATGCGTCACAGTGCTCGGCGCCAGCGATCTCGACTGACGCACGGGCACCCAGCCTCAATCACCACCACGCACGACCTGCAGCAGCCCCGCCGTCGAGGCATCCAGCCCGCCGGCATCGCCGCTGTCCAGCCGCGCGCCGATGTCCTGCGCGAGCATCTTGCCCAGCTCGACCCCCCACTGGTCGAAGCTGTTGATGCCCCAGAGCGCGCCGCTGCAGAACACGCGGTGCTCCTGCAAGGCCACCAGCGCCCCCAGGCTGGCCGGGTCGAGCCGATCGAGCAGTAGCAACGTGCTGGGCCGGTTGCCCGGGAAATGGCGGTGGCCGCCCGCATCGGGCCGGCCCAGCATCAGGGCCTGGCCCTGCGCCAGCACGTTCGCCAGCAACTGCGCCTGGTGGCCCGGCAGGTGATGCGAAGCCTCGCGCACCGCGATGAATTCCACCGGCACGATGTCGCTGCCCTGGTGGATCATCTGGAAATACGCGTGCTGGCCATTGGTGCCCGGCTCGCCCCACAGCACCGGCGCCGTGGCCAGGGGCAACACGCGGCCGGCACGGTCCACCCGCTTGCCGTTGCTCTCCATCTCGAGTTGCTGCAGATGCGCCGGCAGGCGCGCCAGACCGCTGTGGTACGGGGCGATGCAGCGCGTGGCAAAGCCATGGAAGTTGCGGTACCAGACATCGAGCAGCGCCAGGCGCAGCGGCAGGTTGGACTCCAGGGGTGCGGTGGCGAAGTGCGCGTCCATCGCATGCGCGCCCCCCAGCAGGTCGCTGAAATGGCGGGCACCCACGGCAATGGCGATGGGCAGGCCGATGGCCGACCACAGCGAATAACGCCCGCCCACCCAGTCCCAGAAGCCGAAGGTGGTGGTGATGCCGAACTCGCGCGCCGCCGCCACGTTCGTGGTGAGGGCCGCGAAGTGCCGCGCCACATCGACACCGCCGCGCGCCTCGAACCAGGCGCGCGCCGAGCGCGCGTTGGTCATGGTTTCCTGCGTGGTGAAGGTCTTGGAGGCGATCAGGAACAGCGTCTGCGCCGGGTCCAGTCCGCGCAGCACACCTTCGAGCTCGTGGCCGTCGACGTTGGAGACGAAATGCAGGCGCCGCCCGGTGTCCGTGAGCGGCGCCAGCGCGCGCACCGCCATCTGCGGGCCCAGGTCCGAGCCACCGATGCCGATGTGGATGATGTCGGTGAGCGCCGCATCCGCGCGCACCCGCTCGGCATAGGCCAGCATGGCTTCGAGCGTGGCCTGCACGTCGGCACGCTGGGCGGCCAGCCCCTTCAGCCTAGCGGGCTCCCAGCGCGCGCCCGAGGCCGGGTACCGCAGCAGGTAGTGCAGGGCCGCGCGGTCTTCGGTGGTGTTGATCGCGTCGCCACTGAACATCGCGTCACGCCAGGCCGGCAGGCCGCACTGGCGGGCCAGGTCCAGCAGCAGCGCCTGCGCGCGGCGGTCGATCAGGTTCTTGGAGAGGTCGGCGTACACATGGGGCGCGCGCTGACTGAAATCCGCGAAGCGGCCCGCGTCTTCCTGGAAGGCGCGGCGCAGATCGAAGCCGCGGAAGGCGCTGTCGAAGTGGGCCTGCAAGGCGGGCCAGGCCGCGGTCTCATCGCAGCGCACGAAGGGAGCCAGGGCGGCCGCCATCTCAGGCCGCCTTCATCAACTGCTCGAGCTTGAGGGCGTCGACCACGAAGGCGCGGATGCCCTCGGCCAGCTTCTCGGTGGCCATGGCGTCTTCGTTGAGCGCGAAGCGGAAACCACACTCGTCGTAGCGCACCTCGGGCAGGTCCAGCGCGCGGGCCTGCACCGGATCCAGGGCGCGCACGACGGCCTGCCGGCCCTCCTGCAACTGCGCCAGCAGTTCGGGACTGATGGTGAGCAGGTCGCAACCGGCCAGCGCGATCACCTGACCCACGTTGCGAAAGCTCGCGCCCATGACCTCGGTGGCGATGCCATGGCGCTTGTAGTACTGGTAGATCTGGCGCACCGAACGCACGCCGGGGTCGTTGGCACCGGCCTGCGCCGCGTCGTCCCACTGGGCGCCGGCGGATTTCTTGTACCAGTCGTAGATGCGGCCGACGAAGGGTGAGATCAGTTGCACCTGGGCCTGCCCGCAGGCCACGGCCTGGGCAAAGGAAAACAGCAGCGTGAGGTTGGTGCGGATGCCGGCCTGCTCCAGCCGCGCGGCGGCCTGGATGCCCTCCCAGGTAGAGGCGATCTTGACCAGCACGCGCTCGCGCGGCACGCCCTCGGCCTGGTACAGGGCGATCAGGCGCTGCGCGCGCGCCACGGTAGCCGCGGTGTCAAAGCTCAGGCGGGCGTCCACCTCAGTGGACACGCGGCCGGGGACGTGGCGCAGGATCTCGACACCGAAACGCACCAGCAGGCGGTCCATGACCTCGTCCAGGGGCTGCTGGCGAAAGCGTTCGACCGTCTGCGCCAGCAGGGGCGCGTACTCGGGCTTTTGCACCGCCTTGAGAATCAGCGATGGATTGGTGGTGGCGTCCTGCGGCCGGAACTGGGCGAGCTGGTGAAAGTCGCCGGTGTCGGCCACGACGGTGGTGAACTGCTTGAGTGACTCAAGGGGATTCATGCGGCCGATTATGACCCATGAGGCGTAATTTGGTTACTCAACGGAGGCAGTTTGCCTCTCATAGATGCTGCTGCGAATCCGCTGCTGAGATGAAATCAAGTTACATTCAAGTCTTCCTTGCCGATACGCCCGACCCTGCAGATCCTCATGAGCTTCGACCTTGTCCTCTTCGGCGGCACCGGCGACCTGGCCTGGCGCAAGCTGATGCCCGCGCTGTTCCAGGCCTTCCGCCACGGCAGCCTGCCGGCTGATGGGCGGATCATCGGCGTCGCGCGCGACACGCTCAGCGATGCGCAGTACCGCGACCTCATCCGCGCCCGCTTCGACCAGGTGGAACTGGCCAAGCGGCCCAGTGCTGAGGAGTTCGACCGCTTCGCCGCGATGCTGGCCTATGTGCGCATGGACCTGTCGCAACATGCCGACTACGCGCGCCTGGCGCAAGTGCTGGCGCAGCGGCAGGCCGACACGGTGGTCATGTACCTGGCCACCGCCCCGGGCCTCTTTACCACCGTGTGCGAACAGCTCGGCGCGACCAGCCTGAACACGCCGCGCACACGCCTGGTGCTGGAAAAGCCGCTGGGCCATGACCTCGTGTCCAACCGCGCGATCAACGAGGCGGTGCGGCGCGCCCTCCCCGAGCGGCAGGTGTTCCGGATCGACCACTACCTGGGCAAACCCGCGGTGCAGAACCTGTTCGCCCTGCGCTTTGGTAACGCCCTGTTCGAGCCGCTGTGGCGGCGCGAGCACATCGACCACATCCAGATCACCATCGCCGAAGAACTCGGCGTGGAGCGGCGCGGCGCGTTCTACGACAGCACCGGCGCGCTGCGCGACATGGTGCAGAACCACGCGCTGCAGCTGTTGTGCGCACTGGCCATGGAGCCGCCGATCAACGCCCATGCCGACGCGATCCGCGACGAAAAGCTCAAGGTGCTGCGCTCCCTGCAGCCCTGGACGCCGCAGGCACTGGAGCAACATGCCATTCGCGGCCAGTACGGCGCGGGACGGGTGGGCGGCGAGGCGGTCCCCGCCTACCTGCAGGAGCCCGGCGTGGCGCAGGGCAGCACCACCGAGACCTTCGTAGCCTTGCGCGCCGAGATCGCCAACTGGCGCTGGGCCGGCGTGCCGTTCTACATCCGCACCGGCAAGCGCCTGGCCGCGCGCGACGCGCACATCGTGGTGAACTTCCGGCCAGCGCCGCACGCCATCTTCGATACGCCCCTGGGCGCGGCCAATCGCCTCGTGATCCACCTGCAACCGCGCGACGGGCTGGCGCTGCACCTGATGGCGCAAGGCCAGGACAACCGCCAGGCCGCACGCACCGGCGCGCATACCCTCACCCCGGTACAACTGGACCTGGACTTCGACAAGCGCTTTGGCGCCGAGCGGGTCGGCGCCTACGAGCGGCTGCTGCTGGACGTGATCGACGGACGCCTGAACCTCTTCGTGCGCAGCGACGAACAGGAAGCTGCCTGGCGCTGGGTGGAGCCGCTGCTGCATCACTGGCGGGGCCAGGGCCAGGGGCTGCGGTCCTATGCCGCCGGCACCTGGGGGCCGAGCGCCGCCAGCGCCATGATCGCGCGCGACGGGCACTGCTGGAGCGAGGAGCGCTGATGCTCGATCGCATCCAGGCCTGCCTGCCGTCGCTGGCCCCCGCCGAACAGCGCGTGGGCCGCCTGGTCCTGGACGATCCTCGCAACTTCGCGCGGCTGCCCGTGACCGCGCTGGCGGCGCGCGCCAGCGTGAGCAAACCCACGGTGGTGCGCTTTTGCCGCAGCGTCGGCTACGACGGGCTGTCGGACTTCAAGCTGAAACTGGCTGGCAGCCTCAACGAGGGCGTGCCCTTCATCCACCGCAGCGTCGACGCCGACGACCCGCCGGGCCATGTGCTGGTCAAGGTGGTCGACAACACGGTGGCCGCCTTGCTCAAATACCGCAACCAGGCCTCCAGCCAAGTCATTGAACGCGCCTGCGAGGCGCTCACGGGCGCCTGGTACGCGGGCCGGCGCATCGAGTTCTATGGCGTGGGCAATTCCGGCATCGTGGCCCAGGACGCGCAGCACAAGTTCTTCCGCCTGGGCGTGCACACTGCCGCCTGCAGCGACGGCCACCTGCAGGTCATGAGCGCATCGCTCCTGCGCGAGGGCGACTGCGTGGTGATCTTCTCCAACTCGGGCCGCACCCGCGACCTGATGGACGCCTGCGACATCGCGCGCCGGCGCGGGGCCACCACCATCACGGTCACCGCCAGCGGGTCGCCGCTGGCCAGCGCCGGGCAGATCCACCTGGCCGCCGACCACCCCGAGGGCTATGACCGCTACAGCCCCATGGTGTCGCGCCTGCTGCACCTGGTGATCGTTGACGTGCTGGCCACCTGCGTGGCCCTGCGCATCGGCGGTGAAACGCTGCAACCGATGCTCAGCGAGGTCAAGGACAACCTGCGCAGCAAGCGCTACACCTGAGGCCCGCCCGCGTGCGCAGGGTCAGAGCCGGCCTTCGGCCACCGCGTGGCAGGCCACCTTCACGCCCTGGAATTCCTGCAGGTCTGGCCGCTCGGCGCGGCAACGGTCATTCGCATGCGGGCAGCGCGGGTTGAAGGCGCAGCCGGCGGGAGGATTGAGTGGATTGGGCACCTCGCCCTGCACCGGCGTGCGGGCCCGCCCGGTGTCGTGCATCTTCGGGATCGCGTCCAGCAGCATCCGCGTGTAGGGGTGGCGCGGGTGCGAGAACAGCTCGCGCTTGTCCGCCACCTCCACCAACCGGCCCAGGTACATCACCCCCACCTGGTCGCTCACATGACGCACCACCGCGAGGTTGTGCGAGATGAACAGGTAGGTCAGGCCCTGCTGGCGCTGCAGGTCCTTCATGATGTTCAGGACCTGGGCCTGCACCGACACGTCCAGCGCGGACGTGGGCTCGTCGCACACCAGGAAGTCCGGCTGCGTGGCCAGCGCACGCGCGATGGAAATGCGCTGGCGCTGCCCGCCCGAAAACTGGTGTGGGTACTTGACGCGGTCCTGCGGCGACAGGCCCACCGATTGCAAGAGGGCGTCAACCCGGTCACGCAGCGCCGCGGGGTCGGTCACCAGGCCGTGCTCACGCAGCGGCTCACCCACGATGTCTTCCACCAGCCAGCGCGGGTTGAGGCTGGCGTAGGGGTCCTGGAAGATCATCTGGATGCGCCGGCGCAACAGGCGGCCCTGCGGCGTCTTGAAGGCCGCGTGCGCGTCCTGCCCGTCAAACGTCAGGCCACCACGCGTGGGCGCGTACAGGCCCACCAGCAGGCGGGCCACCGTGCTCTTGCCGCAGCCCGATTCCCCCACCAGGGCCAGGGTCTGGCCGCGGGCGATGTCGAAGCTCACGCCGTCCACGGCATGCAGCAGCTGACGCGGCTTGCGCTCGATCACCCGATTGAGCCAGGGCGCGGACACGTCGAAGGTCTTGGCCAGGTCGCGGGCCTGCACCAGATCCGCCGTCGCGGGCGGTATCGCAGCGGTGGTCATGACGCCAGTCGTCATGCGGTCACCTGCGCGGTGGCGTCATGCAGCCAGCAGGCGGCGCGTGTGGCGCCGGCGTCCAGAAGTTGCGGGCGCTGCGACTGGCAGCGGTCGAAGGCGCGCGGACACCGCGGGTTGTAGGCGCAGCCCGCCGGGATGGCGTTCAGGCGCGGCATGGCACCGTCGATCTGGTTCAGGCGCTCGCGCTCCTCGGTGATGTCGGGAATGGCGGCCATCAGGCCCGCCGTGTAGGGGTGGGCGGGCTGGTTGATCACGTCGTGCACCGGACCGATTTCGGCGATGCGCCCGGCGTACATCACCGCCACGCGGTCGCAGGTCTCGGCGATCACGCCCATGTCGTGGGTGATCAGCATCACCGCCGCGCCGCGGTCGCGGCAGATGCGTTTGAGCAACTGGATGATCTGCGCCTGGATGGAGACGTCCAGCGCGGTGGTGGGTTCATCGGCCACGATCAGCCGAGGTTCGGCGGCCAGGGCCAGCGCGATCACCACGCGTTGTCGCATGCCGCCCGAGAACTGGTGCGGGTAGTGGTCGATGCGCTCGGCGGCCGCGGGGATGCCGGTGTCCTCCAGCAGGTCGATGGCGCGCTGGCGGGCCTCTTGGGCGTCGACCGGCAGGTGGGCGCGGATGGTCTCGGTCAGTTGCCGGCCCACGGTGTAGAGGGGGTTCAGGGACGTGAGCGGGTCCTGGAAGATCGCGCCGATCTTGCGTCCGCGGATGTGGCGCATGGCCTCATGCGGCAGGTGGTCGATGCGCTGGCCCTCCAGCAGGATCTCGCCCGAGGCGATACGCCCGGGCGGCTCCAGCAGGCCGATGATGGACGCGCCGGTAAGCGACTTGCCCGCGCCGGACTCGCCCACCACGCCGAGTATTTCGCCGGGGGCGATGTCAAAGGAAATGCCGTCCAGCGCGCGCAGCGTACCGCGACGGCTGGGAAATTCGACGACGAGGTTCCGGACAGACAGAAGCGTCATCTGAGTCTTGGGTTCAATGCGTCGCGCAGCCAGTCGCCGAGCAGGTTCACCGACAGCGCGATCAGCACCAGCATCAGCCCCGGAAACAGCGTGATCCACCACTCGCCCGAGAACAGGTAGTCGTTGCCCACGCGGATCAGGGTGCCCAGCGAGGGCGAAGTGGGCGGCACGCCCACGCCCAGGAAGGACAGCGTGGCCTCGGTGATGATGGCCGTGGCCACATGGATGGTGGCCAGCACCAGCACCGGCCCCAGCACATTGGGCAGCACGTGGCGGGCCATGATGCGCAGCGGCGCCACGCCGGTCACGCGCGCGGCCTGCACGTATTCCTTGTTGCGTTCCACCAGGGTCGAGCCGCGTACGGTGCGGGCATATTGAACCCAGCCCGTGAGCGTGATGGACACGATCAGCACCCCGAAGGCCACCGAGTCGTGCGCGTTCGGAAACAGCGCGCGCCCCACGCCCGCGATCAACAGGGCCACCAGGATCGGCGGAAAGGACAGCATCACGTCGCACAGGCGCATCAGGAAGCCGTCGATCCAGCCACCGCGGAAACCCGCCAGCAGCCCCAGGGACACGCCGATCACCATGGACAGCAGCACCGAGGTGATGCCCACCACCAGCGAGATGCGGGCGCCGTACATCAGTGCCGAGAGGATGTCGCGGCCCTGGTCGTCGGTGCCCAGGAGGTAGGTGGCGCGCCCCTCGGCCTCCCAGGCCGGCGGCAGGCGGGCATCGCCCAGTTCCAGCGTGGTGAGGTCGAAAGGGTTGTGCGGCGCGATCCAGTGGGCGAAACCGGCGCTGACCAGGCAGGTCAGCGCGATGGCCGCCGCCACCATCGCCACGGGCGAGGTGCGAAAGCTGTAGCCCACATCGCTGTCCAGCCAGCGCGCGATCATTGACTTCATGGCGCGTGCGCGGGCCTCAGGGGTTTACTTCTTGACCGTGATCCACTTGAACGGCATGAAGTTGTCGGCCAGCTGCACGAGTTCCACCTTGCGGCTCACGCCCCAGGCCAGGGCCTGCTGGTGCAGCGGCAGGTGGCCGATGTCTTCGGAGTGCAGCTTGAAGGCTTCCTTGATCATGGCGTCGCGCTTGGCCTTGTCGGTCTCGGACTGGATCTTCTGGGTCAGTTCGTCCACCTTGGGGTTGCAGTAGCTGCCCAGGTTGAACTGGCCGGTTCCCTTGTCATCCGCGCAGCGCATGAGGGCGTTGAGCGCGTTGTGCGCGTCGTAGGTGCCGGGCGTCCACCCGAGCAAGTAGAAGCTGGTGTCACGGCGCAGGACCTTGGGGAAGTAGGTGCCCTTGGTCTCGGCCAACAGGTTGACCTTCACGCCCGCCCGCGACAGATTGGCGGCCACCGCCTCGCAGATCTGGCCGTCGTTCACGTAGCGGTCATTGGGGCAATTGAGCGAGATCTCGAAGCCGTTGGGGTAGCCCGCATCCGCCAGCAGCTTCTTGGCCGCATCGACGTTGTAAGGCAGGCGGGTGTTCAGGTCCTGCGCAAAGCCGTTGATGCCGGGGCCCACCATCAGCGCGGTGGGGTTGGCGGCGCCGCGCATCACGGTGCGCTTGATGCCCTCGATGTCGATGGCCTGGTAGAAGGCCTGGCGCACGCGCTTGTCCTTGAAGGGGTTCTTGCCCTTCACGCTGGAATACTGCAGCTCGTCGCGCTTCTGGTCCATACCCAGGAAGATGGTGCGCAGCTCGGGGCCGGTGATGGCGCGCACATTGGGGCTGGCGTTGACGCGGGCCACGTCCTGCACGGGCACCGGCTCCATGACGTCAACCTCGCCCGAGAGCAGGGCCGCCACGCGGGTGGCGTCGTTGCCGATGGGCGTGAAGATCACCTCGGTGGCGTTGCCTTCGATCTTGCCCCAGTAGTTGCCGTTGCGCGAGAAGGTAGTGCGCACATTGGGCTGGCGCTCGCGCACACGGAAGGGGCCGGTGCCGTTGGCGCGGAAGGACGCGGCATTCTCGATGCCGCGGCGGCGGTCCACCGGGCGCGCGGCCTGGTTGGTCTCACTCCACTTCTTGCTCATGATGTAGACCAGCGAGATCACGTCCGGCAGGATCGGAAATGGGGCCTTGGTCTCGATCTCGATCACGAAGTCGTTGACCTTGCGTACTTCCTTGATGTCATTGGTGTAGCTGCGCATGTCCGAGCCTTCGCCCGCGGCACGCGCGAAGGTGAAGATCACGTCGTCGGCGGTGAAGGGCGTGCCGTCATGGAACTGCACGTTCTTGCGCAGCTCGAAGCGCCACACGGTGGGCGAGGTCTGCTTCCACGACGTAGCCAGCATCGGCGCCAGCGACAGGTCCTTGTTGCGGCCCACCAGCGGCTCGTACACGTTGCCGGTGACGGACAGCTGCAGCGACTCGTTCAGGGAGTGCGGGTCCATGGACAGCGCATCGCCCTGGTTGGCGATGCGCACGGTCTGGGCGGCGGCGCCCAGGCTGGCGGCAGTGGTGGCCGCGATGAGGGCCATGCGCAGGGTACGGATTCCGGTTTTCATGGTTCGCTCTCCTCGTGTGTGAAAAGTGGATCGGGTCGGATGAAAGTCGCTCAGGCCGGCGCCAGGGGCATGGACTGCTCGATCAGGCTGGCGTGCAGCGCAGCGCCCAGGGGCAGGATGTCGTCGTTGAAGTCGTAGCGGGTGTTATGCAGCATGCAGCTGCCCTCGCCACCCTGGCCGATGCGCAGGTAGGCGCCAGGCCTGGCCTGCAGCATGAAGGAAAAATCCTCCGCGCCCATGCTCGGCTCGAGGTCGCGCACCACCTGCCCGGGCCCCACCAGGCTGGCCGCGACGTCGGCGGCGAAGTGCGCTTGCGCCGTTGAATTGATCGTGGCGGGGTACAGGCGCTCGTAATGCACGGCGGCCGTGGCACCAAAGCCCAGGGCAACCGCGTTGCACAACTCGGACAGGCGCCGCTCGATCAGGTCCTGCACCTCGGGCCGGAAGCTGCGCACGGTACCCACCAGGGTGGCCTTGCCCGGGATCACGCTCATGGCGCCCGGGTCACCGGCGTGCATCGCGCACAGGCTGATCACGGCGCCGTCGATGGCACGTACATTGCGCGACACGATGCTTTGCACCGCAGTAATGATGTGCGCCGCCACCAGCACCGGGTCGACCGCCATGTAGGCATGGCCTCCGTGACCGCCCTTGCCGGTGATCTCGATGGTCACGCGGTCGGCCGCGGCCATCATCGGCCCCGGGTTGATGCCGATCGTGCCGGGACGCATGGCGGGCCAGTTGTGCATGGCATACACCGCGTCGACCGGGAAGCGGTCGAAGAGCCCGTCCTGCACCATCGCGCGCGCGCCGGCATAGCCCTCTTCACCCGGCTGGAAGATCAGGACGGCCGTGCCCTTGAACTGGCGCGTCTCGGCCAGGTAGCGGGCCGCACCCACCAGCATGGTGGTGTGCCCGTCGTGGCCGCAGCCATGCATCAGGCCGGCACGCGTGGACCGCCAGGGCATGTCACCCGCCTCGGTCATGGGCAGGGCGTCCATGTCGGCGCGCAGGCCCACCCGGCGGGCGCCGGCCTCGCGCCCGTGGATCACGCCCACCACGCCGGTCTTGCCAATGCCGGTGTGCACCTCGTCCACGCCGCACAGGCGCAGCGCCTGCTCCACGCGGCCCGCGGTGTACACCTCCTCGAAGCCCAGCTCCGGGTGGGCGTGCAGGTCGCGTCGCAGCGCGGTAAGTTCGGGGTGGAACTGCGCGATGTGCGCGAACGCGCGCCCACCCGCCTGCAGGCGCGGCGCGGCGCGCGCGGGATCGGGGCGTTTGGCGACGGTGCTCATGGCCTTCAGTGTCCTCCCGCGCGCTCGACGCGCAGGCGCGGATCGACAGCGAAATACAGCAGGTCGACGACCAGGTTGATCGTCACGAAGATCAGGGCGATCAGGCACAGGTAGGCGGCCATCACCGGAATGTCCGCAAAAGTGACGGCCTGGATGAAAAGCAGCCCCATGCCGGGCCACTGGAACACCGTCTCGGTGATGATCGCAAAGGCGATCAGGCCGCCCAGTTGCAGGCCGGTGATGGTCATCACCGGCACCAGGGTGTTCTTCAGGGCGTGACCGAAGTGGATCGTGCGGTCCGACAGGCCGCGCGCCCGCGCGAACTTGATGTAGTCGGTGCGCAGCACCTCCAGCATCTCGGCGCGCACCAGCCGCATGATCAGCGTGAGCTGAAAGACCGCCAGCGTGAGCGACGGCAGGACGATGTGGTGCCAGCCCTTGGCCGTGAGCAGGCCGGTGGACCACCAGCCGACCTGCACCGTGTCGCCGCGCCCGAAGCTGGGAAACCAGCCCAGACCCACCGCAAACACCAGGATCAACAGGATCCCGATCAGGAAGGTGGGCAGCGACACCCCCAGCAGCGAAATCATCATGAACGCCTGGCTCAGGGCGCTGCCCCGGCGCAGCGCCGAATAGACCCCCATGGGAATGCCGACCGACAGCGCCAGGCCGGCGGCGATCAGCGCCAGTTCCAGGGTGGCGGGAAAGCGCTCGGCAATCAGGCGCGAGACCTTGGCGCCCTGGCGCAGGCTCAGGCCGAACTCGCCCTGCACCGCATTCAGGAGGAAATGCCAGAACTGCACCACGAAGGACTGGTCCAGCCCCAGGTCGGCGCGCAACTCGCGGATCTGCTCGGGCGTCGCGTCCTGCCCGAGCAGGAAGACCACCGGGTCGCCCACGTACTGAAAAAGCAGGAAAGCGATCAAGGCCACCGTGACCATCACGATCACGGCTTGGGCGAGGCGACGCAGGATGAAAACGAACATGCAGGGGGCAAACAGCAGGGCCGGGCCATGCTAGCAGAGCAATGACCCGGCCCATATCGGGCTTACCAGTGCGGCCGGTTAAGCCTTTCGGGGGCAGGCCCCGGTCAATTGACCTTGACCAGGCGCCAGTCGATGCGGTTGTCCGGACGGTGCACCACCTCGATGTTCTTCCTCATGGCCCAGGGAATGATCTGGTTGTGAAGCGGGATGTGCGAGACGGTGTCGTTGCTTCGTTGCAGGCCCTCGGTCAGGAAGCGGGCGCGCACCGGGGCGTCGGTCTCGGTCTTGATGCGGTCGACGATGTAGTCCATGCGCGCGTCGCTGTAGCGGCCCAGGTTGTAGTTGCCGTCGCCACCGGTACCGACGGAACGCGTGAGGGACTGCAGGCTGTACAGGGCATCGAAGGTCGGCACGCCCCACCCGAGCATGTAGATGCTGGCCTCGTGGCGCTGGATCATCGGGAAGTAGGTGACCAGCGGCAGCGTGCGCAGCTTGGCGCGCACGCCCACGCGGGACCACATCGCGGTGACCGCCTGGCAGATTTCCTCGTCGTTGATGTAGCGGTTGTTCGGGCAGGCGAAGTCCACCTCGAAGCCTTGCGGGTAGCCGGCCTCGGCCAGCAGCTTCTTGGCGCCTTCCTGGTCAAAGGGCAGGCGCTTGTGCACGCCTTCAGTCCAGCCCGCCACCTGCGGCGCCACGATGGTGCCGGTGGGCTGCGAGAGGCCCCGCATGGTGACGCGGTTCAGGGCGTCGCTGTCGATGGCCTGGTACAGGGCCTTGCGCACGCGCAGGTCCTTCAGCGGGTTCTTGCCCCTGATGTTGGAGCCAGGCAGCTCGTCGCGGGACTGGTCCATGCCAAAGAAGATGGTGCGGCTCTCGACGCCGTCGATCACCTTGAGGTTGGCGTTATTGCGCAGGCGCGGCAGGTCCTGCGGGCTGGGATCGAGCATGAAGTCGACCTCGCCCGAGAGCATGGCCGCCACGCGGGTGGCTTCAGACTTGATCGGGGTGTAGACGATCTCGGTCAGGTTGCCTTCGAGCTTTCCCCACCAGTTCGGGTTGGCGGACAGCACCATGCGCTGGTCCGGCACCCATTGCTTGAGGGTGAAGGGCCCGGTGCCCATGGCGTTGCGGTTGGCGAAGGTCTCCTGGGCCACGTTGCGCAGGTCCTTGGGCTCGACCGAGTTGTTCTTCTCGGCCCAGGCCTTGCTCATGACGCGCAGCTCGGTGAGCTGATTGAGCAGCACCGGGTTGGGGCCCTTGGTGATGATGTCCACGGTGTTGGCGTTGACCTTGACGATGCGGTCGAAGCCGGACACATACGGCGTGAAGTTGGAGGTGCGGGCCATGGCGCGCTGCAGCGAGAACACCACGTCGTCGGCGGTCATGAGGCTGCCGTCGTGGAACTTGACGTTCTGGCGCAGGTTCAGTCGCAGCTGGGTGGGCGTGACCAGGCTCCAGGAGGTGGCCAGCACCGGCTCGATCTTGAAGGTGCGGCTGTTGTAGTAGACAAGCGATTCGTAAACAGCGGCGTGTATGCCGTTTTGCAGCGCGTTATTTTGGGAATGGATGTCCCAGGTGGCGATCTCGCCGGCGCTGGCCCATCGGAAGGTCTTGGCCTGGACGGCAGGGGCGGCGGCGATGGCAGCAGCAGCCACCAGGCCCAGGAGGGAGAACTTGAACTTCATTGGTGCCTCTTGAATGCGTAAAACGCGAATATGGAACAACTGGGCCCGGCTCGTCAAAAGGGAAAGTCCGAAGACCCTGCAAGCCG
>JBEGVR010000133.1:0-2731 GCA_041178265.1 Pseudomonadota bacterium
GTACTGACCTTCGGCATGACCGAACTCATTCGCCACGCCATCACCTACTTCGAGAAGAGCGTGACGGGCACCGTGGGGCGGGTGCTGACCGTGGTGCCCGATCGCGACACGATCTATCTGACCATGCTGGCCCTGGCCGTCGCGGCGGTGGCCGTCTCCATCACCGTGCGCCGCACCCGCTTCGGTCTGGCGCTGTCGGGCATCGGTGCGGACGAACAGCGCGCGCAGACCCTGGGCGTCAACACCCGCTGGGTGAAGCTTGCGGGCTTCATGCTCACGGCGGCGTTTGCGGGCGCGGTGGGCGCGGCCATGTCGGTGCGCTGGACCTACATCGATCCGCACACCGTGTTCAACCCCTTCATCGGCTTCCAGACGGTGCTGATCGCCCTGATCGGCGGCGCGGTCACGCTCTGGGGTCCGCTGATCGCCGCCATCGTGTTCAGCCTGCTGGCCGAGACCCTGCGCCTGAAGGCGCCACAGATCTACATGATGTCGCTGGGCCTGCTGCTGATTCTCTCGGTGCTGTACCTGCCTGGGGGCCTGGCCTCGCTGCGCTGGGAGACCTTCAAGGGCTGGTGGACCGACACCCGCGACTGGGCCAAGGCGCGCCGCTACGAATGGAGCGGCGACAAGGCCCGCGACAAGCAGCGCGCGCGGGAGCGGCGTCTTGTCGGATAAGCCCGCCATGGCCGCCACGCCCCTGCTCGAGGCCCATGAGGTCACCGTCCGCTTCGGCGGCCTGGTCGCTGTCGATGCGGTGAGCGCCCGCTTCCAGGCCGGCGAGCTGGTGGGCATCATCGGCCCCAACGGCGCGGGTAAGACCACCTTTTTCAACGCCATCTCCGGCGTGACCGAACCCACCTCGGGCCGACTGGTGGTCAGAGGCCACAACCTCACCGGGCGCGGGCCGCACCGCTTTGCGGCCTACGGCCTGGCGCGCACCTTCCAGACGCCGCGCGTGTTTCCGGACATGCCGGTGCAGTCCAACATCGAGTTCGGACTGAAATTCGCCGGCCGGCGCCCGCGCAAATACTGGCTCTGGGGCGACGAGAAAGACGTGCCGTGGGCGCTGCGCGATGCCGCCGGCATCCTGCGCCTGATCGGCCTGCAGGACCAGGCCGCCCTGCCCGCCGGCGCCATCACACCTTCGCAGCAACGGCTGCTGGAGATCGGCATGGCGCTGGCCACCCGCCCGCGCCTTCTCCTGCTCGATGAAGTGGCTGCGGGCCTGACCGAAGCCGAGATCGAGGACATGGCCCGCCTGATCCGGCGCCTGCGCGATGAACTGGACCTCACCGTCATCTGGATCGAGCACGCGGTCACCACCTTGCTGCGGCATGTGGAGCGCGTGATCGTGCTGCACCAGGGACGCAAGATCGCCGACGGCGCGCCCGCGCAGGTTGTGCGCGACCCCGGCGTGATTGAGGCCTACCTGGGCGATGAGATGGAACAGGTTCCGGAGGCCACGTCATGATGTGGTGGCGAGAGACCCCCTTCGAACTGGGCGCGCAAGGGCGCAAGGCCGAACTCAAAGTGCGCGGCTTATCGGCAGGCTACGGGCCTTTCCTGGTGCTGCGCGACCTCAGCCTCGAGGTACGCCCGGGCCTGACCGTGGTGCTCGGGCCCAACGGCGCGGGCAAGACCACCTTGCTGCGCGCACTCACGGGCCTCATTGCGCGCGGCGGTGACGTGCTGCTCGATGGCGAGGAGCTCCCCGAGAAGACCCACGAGATCGTGCGCGACGGTCTGGTGATGGTGGCCGAGGGGCGCCAGCTGTTTCCGCAAATGACGGTCCGCGAAAATCTGGAACTCGGTGGCTGGCTGGTTGCCCGCGCCGAGCGCGAGCGGCGCATTGACCAGGTGATGACCGATTTTCCGAAGCTGCGCGAACGCGAGCGCCAGCTGGCCGGCACCATGAGTGGCGGCGAGCAGCAGATGGTGGCGGTGGCCCGCGCCATGATGGCCGCGCCGCGCCTCTTGTTGCTCGACGAACCGTCGCTGGGCCTGGCGCCGCGCATGGTCGATGAGTTGCTGGCGATCGCGCGGCGCATCGCCGACAGCGGCACCACGGTTTTGATGGTCGAACAGAACGTCAAAAAGGCCCTGGCCGTAGCCGACCGTGCCTACGTGCTCGAGCGCGGCGCCATCGTCGCGAGCGGACCAGCGCGCCTCCTGCAGCGGTCTACTGTGATCCGCGAGGCCTACCTGGGCGCGCAATCGAGCGAGACCACCACCGCCGCGCGCGCCGTGCACGACGCGGTCAAGCAGCGCGCCAGCGCCTGAACCGAACTCTCTCTTCCGTCTTCCTCTCCCCCACACCCCCCACAAGGAGCTTTCCATGTCCGACATGTCCATGTTGATCAACGGCCTGAAAGTCACCGCCGAAAAAGGCGCCACCTTCGAGCGCCGCAATCCGCTCGATGGCACGGTGGCCACGCGCGCGCCCGCCGCCTCTGCGGCCGATGCGGTGATGGCCGTCGAGGCCGCGGCCGAAGCCTTCAAGACCTGGAGCGAGACCGGCCCGAGCGAGCGCCGCGCGCTGCTGCTCAAGGCGGCCGACAAGCTCGAGGCCAAGACACCCCAGTTCATCGAGGCCGTGCCGGCCGAAACCGGCGCCACCGCCATGTGGGCGGGCTTCAACGTGATGCTCGCCGCCGGCATGATCCGCGAAGCTGCTTCGCTGACCACGCAGGTGGCGGGCGAAGTGATTCCGTCCGACGTCCCCGGCTCG
>JBEGVR010000134.1:0-5108 GCA_041178265.1 Pseudomonadota bacterium
GTGGCATTGCCGGACGGCAGCTGGGAGGTGACCCTGAGCGGCACGTATTCGAGCGTCACCAACGTCCCCTGGCTCGTCTACACGCTCAAGAACCAGTCGCCGGACGCCACCATCCCCTACCTCGTGGTGCGGCACAGCGCCACATCGGCACGATGGGGCGGCACGGGGTGCCAGAACCTCCGCGCGACCCATTTCATGCCCAATGAGCACGGCACGCGCCCCAGCGAAATCCTCAACAAGTGCTCGCGATTCTTCTCGATCGGTGACGTCAAGGCGTGGGTCGAAGGCTTGACGCAACATGCGGACGCGGGCACGCGCGCCTGGTGGCAAGAGGGCGCCGCGGGCCTGCAGGCGCTGCGCGCGCAGCCTGGCGTGTCCATGCTCCTGGCGGAATTGCGTGTGCAGTTCTTCAACCAGCGGGCTGTCCACGTCGAAGCGCTGATGTATCCCCCGCGAGGCGTGCGCGCCCCGGAGTTCCGCCGACGCGCCCTGGAGGGCAGGAACGACCCCGAACACGAGATCCTGGGCAACTGGGCCTCGATCTACGTCGAGTCCATGCAGAAGACCTTCTACGACAAGAAGCCCCAGGCCGTGATGCCGGTCGCCTACGCGCCCAACTTCCAGCGCCCGGGCGATCCGGTCTTCGCCTCAGCGCCCCCCGCACCCGCACCCGCACCTGCAGCCCAGGTCGCGGCACTGCCAGCACCCGCGGCCGCCACGGCCGCACCGGCGCCAGCCCCCGCGCGAATCAACGCGCCCGCCGTTGTGGCCGCTGCCGCCGCACCCGCCCCCGCCCCTGCCGCCGCAGCAGCACCCGACACCACCAGCCTGGAACGCCAGCGCCTGGAGGCCGAACGGCGCGCCTTCGAGCAGGAGCGCCAGCAGGTGGCGCAGCAGCTGGACGCCATGCGCCAGATGCTCGCTCGCCTGCAGCAGGAAAACGCCGTGGCCGCAGCCGCCGCCGCGCGCGCCCAGGAAAGCCAGGCCCGAGCCAACGCAGCGCCGGCGCCCGCGCCTGCAGCACCGGCCGCACCGGTGGTCTTTGCCAACCGCAAGGCCCTGGTGATTGGCAACGACAACTACGCCCACGTGAGCAAGCTCAATAACGCGGCGGCCGACGCCGAGTCCATGGCCAAGTCGCTGGAGGCGGTGGGCTACAAGGTCACCAAGCACCTGAATCTCGACGAGCGGCGCTTCAAGCAGGCGCTGCGCGATTTCCGCCAGAACCTGCAGGGCGGCGACGAGGTGCTGTTCTTCTTCGCCGGTCACGGTGTGCAAATGGGCAACGCCAACTACCTCCTGCCCGTGGACATCCGCGGCGACGGCGAGGACCAGGTCAGGGACGAATCCATCCTGCTGCAGAAGATCCTGGAGGAATTCGACGAGAAGAAAGCCAAGTTCACCCTGGCCGTGATCGATGCCTGCCGCGACAACCCGTTCAAGACCAAGGGCCGCGCCATCGGGGGGCGGGGCCTGGCGCCCACGTCTGCGGCCACCGGCCAGATGGTGATGTTCTCGGCGGGCACCGGCCAGCAGGCCCTGGACCGCCTGGGCGACAGCGACAAGGAACGCAACGGCCTGTTCACCCGCATCTTCGTCAAGGAGATGCAAAAGCCAGGCCTCTCCGTGGACCGTGTGCTGCGCAACGTGCGCAACGAGGTGGTGCGCCTGGCCAAGACGGTGGGCCATGAGCAGACGCCCGCCCTCTACGATCAGGCGATCGGCGAGTTCTACTTCAGGCAGTGAGGCCGTGCACAGCGTGGGGCCCCACGCCTTGCAGCCCACGCAAGACCCCCCAAGGCGCCCCCGGGGCCGCCTCGCCCCCCGGCAGCCCTCAGACCGTGCGCGCCCCGTCGACCGGAAATTCCACGCCGCTGATGAAGGCGGCCGCGTCGCTGGCCAGGAACAGGGCCGCCGCCGCCACGTCCGAGGGACGGGACAGCCGGCCCAGCGGAATGGTGCTGATGAAGCGGGCGCGGTTCTCGGGCGTATCGGGTACCCCCATGAACTTTTCCAGGAGCGCCGTCTCCCCGATCACGGGGCAGATCGCATTCACGCGGATGCCGTCGGGCCCGAGTTCGACCGCCATCGACTTGGACAGCAGGTTGACCGCGCCCTTGGAGCCGTTGTACCAGGTGAGCCCCGGCCGGGGCCGGATGCCCGCGGTCGACCCGACGTTCAGGATCACGCCCGAACGCCGCGCCCGCATGACGGGCACCACCGCGTGGGCCATGTGGTAGATCGACTTCACGTTGACCGCGAACATGCGGTCGAACGTGGCCTCGTCCACCTGCAGCATGGGCTGGTTGACGTGCGTGGTGCCCGCGTTGTTGACGACGATGTCCGGCGCGCCCAGGCGCTCGGTGCATTGGCGCACCAGCTCGGCGACGGCAGGCCCCTGGGCCACGTCGCACGCCTGGAACGCCACCTGCGGACCCAGGGCCTTCGCCAGCGCCTGGCCCTTGTCCACAGTGAGGTCGCCGATCATCACCTGGGCCCCTTCGGCCGCATACAGGCGCACGATCGCCTCGCCGAACCCCGCCGCGCCACCGGTGACGATGGCGACCTTGCCTTGCAGTTGACCCATGACCTGCCCTTCAGCCGTGGTAGTGGACCAGGGTCTTGGTGGTGCTGACCTCTTCCAGCGCCAGCAGTCCTTTTTCGCGGCCGTGCCCGCTGCGCTTGGTGCCGCCGAAAGGCAGCTCCACCCCGCCCCCGGCGCCATAGCAGTTCATGAACACCTGCCCGGCATGCACGGCCTTGGCCACGCGCTGCAGGCGGCCCGCGTTCTCGGTCCAGACGGCCGCCAGCAGGCCGTAGTCGGTGCCGTTGGCCAGAGCGATCGCATCGGCCTCGTCCTCGAACGGCAGGGCCGCCAGCACCGGGCCGAACACCTCCTCGCGCGCCAGCGCGGCATCGCGGGGCACCGGACCGAAAAGCGTGGGCTTGACGAAATAGCCCGTCTTGGGCGCCGCGTCGGCAATGGTGCCTTCCGCCAGCACCGGGATGCCCGCGGCGCGGGCCTGGTCGATGTAGCGCTGCACCCGCTGGTGCTGGGCCGGATTCATCACCGGGCCGCAGTCGTAGTCCATCTCGGGCGTGCCCACGCGCACCTTGGCAAACGCCTGGGCCACCTGGCGGGTGAAGCTGTCGTAGATCGACCGCTGCACCAGCAGCCGGCTGCCGGCGGTGCAGGTCTGGCCCGCGTTCTGGACGATGGCCCGCACGATGATGGGCACCGCACGCGCCACGTCCACATCGTCAAACACGATCTGCGGGCTCTTGCCGCCGAGTTCGAGCACGCACTTGACGGCGTTCTTCGCCGCCGCCTGCTGCACCAGCGTGCCCACCTCGTTGGAGCCGGTGAACGAAATGAAGTTGATGCCGGGGTGCGCGGCCAGCGCCGCGCCCACCTCTTCGCCCAGGCCCGTCACGACGTTGAACGTGCCGGGCGGCAGGCCCGCCGCAGTCGCGATCTCGGCAAAGCGAATGGCCGACAGGCTGGTGTCCTCGGCGGGCTTGAGCACGATGGCATTGCCCATGGCGAGCGCAGGCGCCACGGTACGGCCCATCATCTGGGCCGGGTAGTTCCAGGGAATGATGTGCGCCGTCACGCCCAGGGGCTCGCGGATCAGGCTGACCTGGTGCCCGTTGAGGAAGGGAATCACTTCCCCGTGCACCTTGTCCGCCGCGGTTCCGTAGAACTCGAAGTAGCGCGCGAGCACCTTGATGTCGTTGCGCGCGGTGGTCATGGGCTTGCCCGTGTCACGGGCCTCCAGGCGCGCCAGTTCGTCTTCGTGCGCCAGCACCGCGTCGGCGATCTTGCAGAGGATGCGGCCCCGATCCGTCGCGGTGGTGTTCCCCCAGGCACCGCAGGCGGCCCGCGCCGCCTGCACCGCACGGTCGACGTCGCCTGCGGTGCCGCGCGGAATCTCGTCAAACGGCTGGCCGTCGGCGGGCGCGATCACGGGGATCGTGCGGCCGTCCTGCGCGGCCACCCACTTGCCGCCGATGAACATCTTTTTCATGTTTGGGAACTCCGGTTTTAATTCTCTGGAACGATCCGGGGACTGTACGGAGCCATCCCCCAATGGGGAATTGGAAATGCGGCAACGGCGCCTTGCGCGCCACGCAAGCCTGGGAGTTTTGACGGGATAATCCAGCTCATGCTTCCCGACCTGGACTCCCTGGCCCTGTTCGTGCAGGCGGCCGAGATGGGCAACCTCACCCGCGCGGCGGAGGCCAGCCACATCACCGCGCCGGCCGCCAGCCGACGGCTGGCCTTGCTCGAGCACCAGTTCAAAACCCAGTTGTTCGAGCGCCATTCGCGTGGCCTGCAGCCCACCCCGGCCGGGGACCGCCTGCTGGTCATGGCGCGCGAACTGATTTCAGGCGTGCACCAGATGCGCGCCGAGATGGCCAACTACGCGTCCGGCCAGCACGCCGTCCTGCGGGTCCACGGCAACACCTCCGCCATGACGCAGTTCCTGCCCGCCGACGTGGCGAGCTTCCAGACCCAGCACGCCCAGGGGGTGCGCATCACGCTCGAGGAATGCTGGAGCGACGAGGCGGTCCGGCGCGTGCGCAGCGGCGAGGCCGACCTCGGGGTGGTGGTCGAGGGCTGCGACGTGAGCGGGCTGTGGTGCCAGCCTTACCGCAGCGACCGCCTGGCCGCGGTCTTGCGTGTCGACGACCCCCTGGGCGGCGAGGCCGTGGCGTTCGCCGACCTGCTGGAGCGCGACCTGGTCGGGCTCGAAGGCGGCAGCACGCTCACCCGCCTCATCACGGCACAGGCCACCCAGGCGATGCGGCCCATGGCCTTGCGGGTGCAGGTGCGCAGCTTCGAGGCCGTGTGCCGCGCGGTGGAAGCGGAACTGGGCATCGGTATCCTGCCCTTGACTGCGGCACACAGCTTTGCCCACGCCATGAAGCTGCGCGTGCTGCCCCTGTCAGACCCCTGGGCCCTGCGCCGGATGCTGCTGTGCTGCCGCAGCCATCCGGCCTCGCAGACCCCCCTGGGCCTGCTGGCCGCACACCTGCAGCAGTGCGCCACCCAGGACCTGCCCGCCTGAGCCGCGCTCAGGCGGGCAGGAGGGTACGCTCGAACG
>JBEGVR010000135.1:0-28082 GCA_041178265.1 Pseudomonadota bacterium
GTGGAAGTGTTTGGCGTGCGTGGCACGGAGCGGCGCCGCGTGGCCGCCGTGCAGCAGACCCTGATGGTCATGGCCGGCCTGCAGGAAGAGCGCGTCTAGCGCACACGCACGACAACGGCGAAGACAACAGCAACAGCGCCCGCGCCGCACGCCGCGGGCCACGACTCACGGAGGAGCGCACCATGCATCTGCCCGGACTCAATTTTCAACTTGGTGAAGATGTCGACGCCCTGCGCGATGCGGTGCATGACTTTGCCCAGACCGAGATCGCGCCGCGCGCGGCCGAGATCGACCGCAATGACCAGTTCCCGATGGACCTGTGGCGCAAGATGGGCGATCTCGGCGTGCTGGGCATCACTGTGGGTGAGGAGTACGGCGGCGCGAACATGGGCTATTTGGCGCACATGATTGCGATGGAAGAAATCTCGCGTGCCTCGGCCTCGGTGGGCCTGTCCTATGGCGCCCACTCCAACCTGTGCGTCAACCAGATCAAGCGCAATGGCACCCCCGCCCAGAAGGACAGGCACCTGCCCAAGCTGATCTCCGGCGAGCATGTGGGGGCCCTCGCCATGAGCGAACCGGGCGCGGGCTCGGACGTCATCTCCATGAAGCTCAAGGCCCAGGAAAAGGGCGGCTATTACGTCCTCAATGGCAGCAAGATGTGGATCACCAACGGCCCCGACGCCGACACCCTGGTGGTCTATGCCAAGACCGAACCCGAGCTGGGCGCGCGCGGCGTCACGGCCTTCCTGGTGGAAAAGGGCATGAAGGGCCTCTCCATCGCGCAAAAGCTCGACAAGCTGGGCATGCGGGGCAGCCACACCGGCGAGCTGGTGTTCCAGAACGTCGAAGTGCCTGCGGCCAACGTGCTGGGTGCGATCAATGGCGGTGCCAGGGTGCTGATGTCGGGCCTGGATTACGAGCGCGCGGTGCTGGCCGCCGGCCCTATCGGCATCATGCAGGCCGTGATGGACAACGTGGTGCCCTACATCCACGACCGCAAGCAGTTTGGCCAGAGCATCGGCGAATTCCAGTTGATCCAGGGCAAGGTGGCCGACATGTACACCGTGCTGCAGGCGGCGCGCGCCTTCTGCTACACGGTGGGAAAGAACCTGGACATGCTGGGCGCCGAGCACGTGCGCCAGGTGCGCAAGGACTGCGCCTCCGTCATCCTCTGGTGCGCCGAAAAGGCCACCTGGATGGCGGGCGAGGGCATCCAGGTTTTCGGCGGCAACGGCTACATCAACGACTACCCGCTCGGGCGTCTGTGGCGCGACGCCAAGCTGTACGAGATCGGCGCCGGCACCAGCGAGATCCGCCGCATGCTGATCGGCCGCGAGCTGTTCGCTGAGACGATGTAAGAGCCCTGTCGGCAGACCCCGCGAGCATCCACGCCATGACACGCGAACTCGAACAACTCTTCGCCCACAACCGCGCCTGGGCCGCCCAGATGGAGCGCGAACGCCCGGGTTTCTTCACCGCGCTGAAGGCGCAACAGGAGCCCCGCTACATGTGGATCGGGTGCAGCGACTCGCGCGTGCCCGCCAACCAGATCACCGGGCTGGAGCCCGGTGAAGTCTTCGTGCACCGCAACGTCGCCAACGTGGTGGTGCCCACCGACCTCAATTGCCTGTCCACCATCCAGTACGCGGTGGACATGCTCAAGGTCGAACACCTCATGGTGGTCGGCCACTACGGCTGCGGCGGCGTGCAGGCGGCCCTGCACGGCACCCGCGTGGGCCTGGCGGACAACTGGCTGCGCCACATCAAGGACGTCGCCAACCGCCACCGGCCGCTGCTGGACGCTACCGAACCAGGCCATCGCCTGGACGTCCTGTGCGAGCTCAATGTCATCGAGCAGGTGGTCAACGTGGCCCAGACCACGGTGGTCCAGGACGCCTGGGGTCGCGGCCAGGTACTCACGTTGCATGGCTGGATCTACGGCATCTCCGATGGCCTGCTCAAGGACCTGCGCATGACGGCCGGCGGGCAGGGCGACCTCGATCGCGTCTACCGCGACGCCGTGCGGGCCCTGGGCGACAGCCGCCGCGCCTGACCCTGCTGACCCGGAGTACCCCCGCGTGTTTCCCCAGCAGCTCGACTCCCCGCTGGCCTACGACATCGCCAAGGCGATGATGGACGGCTTCAACCGCCATTACCGCCTGTTTCGCACCGAATCCGCGCGCGCCAAGCACCGCTTCGAGACCGCCGACTGGCACGGCCAGCAGCGTGCCCAGCGTGAACGCATCGAGTTCTACGACCTGCGGGTGAAGGAAGCCTCGGCGCGCCTCGAGAAGGAATTCCACGCGCACGAGCAACCCATGGAGGTCTGGCAGCAGGTCAAGCTGCATTACATCGGTCTGCTGATTGATCACCATCAGCCGGAGCTGGCCGAGACCTTCTTCAACTCGGTCACCACCAAGATCCTGCACCGCACCTACTTCCACAACGACTTCATCTTCGTGCGGCCGGCCGTCAGCACCGAATACATCGAGAACGAAGAACCCGCGGCGATGCCCACCTACCGCGCCTACTACCCGGGCCGCGACTCCCTGCATGAGACGATGGTTCGCATCATCGACAACTTCCAGCTGCAGCGTCCCTTCCAGGACCTGCCGCGCGACGCGCACCGCGTGGTCGATGCCTTCGGTGTGCGCCTGGCGCAGATGACGCTGCGCGCCAACTTCCAGATCCAGGTCCTGTCGTCCCTGTTCTACCGGAACAAGGGGGCGTATGTGGTGGGCAAGGTCATCAACGGCTTCAACGAGGTGCCCTTCGCGCTGCCGATCCTGCATGACGACGACGGCACGCTGGTCATCGACGCCTGCCTCTTCGGCGAGGACGACCTGCTGATGCTGTTCTCGTTCGCGCGGGCCTATTTCATGGTGGACATGGAGGTGCCCTCGGCCTATGTGCAGTTCCTGCGCTCGCTCATGCCACGCAAGCCGCGCGCCGAGATCTACAACGCGCTGGGCCTGGCCAAGCAGGGCAAGACGCTTTTCTATCGCGACTTCCTCTATCACCTGCGCCACTCCAGCGACAAGCTGCGCATCGCGCCCGGCATCAAGGGCATGGTGATGCTGGTGTTCGACCTGCCCTCATTCCCCTACGTCTTCAAGATCATCAAGGACCACTACCCACCGCAGAAGGACACCACGCGCGAGCAGATCAAGGGCAAGTACCTGCTGGTCAAGCAGCATGACCGGGTGGGCCGCATGGCCGACACGCTGGAATACAGCGAGGTGGCCTTTGCCCGCGATCGCTTCGAGGACGACCTGATCGAGGAAATCCGCAAGTTCGCCCCCAGCCAGCTGGAGATCTCCGACCGCGACGGCGACGGCCACGACGAGGTGATCATCAAGCACCTGTATATCGAGCGACGCATGATCCCGCTCAATCTTTACCTGCAGGAAGCCTTCGACGCCGGCGCCGCCGAACAGGTCGAGCGCGCTGTCATCGAATACGGCAATGCCATCAAGGACCTGGTGGCCGCCAACATCTTTCCGGGCGACATGCTGTGGAAGAACTTCGGTGTCACCCGCAACGGCAAGGTGGTGTTCTACGACTACGACGAGATCGAGTACATCACCGACTGCAACTTCCGCCGCGTGCCGCCCCCGCGCAACGAGGACGACGAGATGTCTGGCGAGATCTGGTACGCCGTTGGGCCGCGCGATGTCTTTCCCGAGACCTTCGGGCCTTTCCTGCTGGGGCATCCCTCGGTGCGCGAAGTATTCATGCGCCACCACCCCGACCTGCTCGACGCCGCCTTCTGGCAAAGCCACAAGGAGCGCATCGAGTCAGGCCATGTCTTCGACGTCTTTCCCTACGACCCTGAAAAACGGTTCGTGGCTGCCACTTAAACCTCCTGAAAGGACCTCTCCATGCCTGAATCTATCGTCATCGTCAGCGCCGCCCGCACCCCCATGGGCGCCTTCCAGGGCGACTTCTCCGCCCTGTCCGCCCACGACCTGGGCGGCGTGGCGATCAAGGCCGCCGTCGAGCGCGCCGGCCTCTTGCCCGACGCGGTGGGCGAGGTGCTGTTTGGCAACTGCCTGATGGCGGGCCAGGGCCAGGCCCCGGCGCGCCAGGCGGCCTTCAAGGGCGGCCTGCCCAAGTCGGCGGGTGCGGTCACCCTGTCCAAGATGTGCGGCTCGGGCATGCGTGCGGCGATGTTCGCCCACGACATGCTGCTGGCGGGCAGCCACGAGGTGCTGGTGGCCGGCGGCATGGAGAGCATGACCAACGCGCCCTACCTGCTTCTCAAGGGGCGCGGCGGCTACCGCATGGGCCACGAGCGGGTGTACGACCACATGATGCTGGACGGCCTGGAAGACGCTTACGAGGCCGGCCGATCCATGGGCACGTTTGGTGAAGACTGCGCCGCCAAGTTCAAGTTCAGCCGCGAGGCCCAGGACCATTTCGCCACCACCAGCGTGCAACGCGCCAAGGCGGCCACCGAGTCGGGGGCGTTCGCCAGGGAGATCGCGCCCGTCACCGTCAAGGGCCGCGCTGGCGAGGTGGTGGTCTCCATCGACGAAGGCCCGGGCAAGGTCAAGCTGGACAAGATTCCCACGCTCAAGCCTGCGTTCAAGAAGGACGGCACCATCACCGCCGCATCCTCCTCCAGCATCAACGACGGCGCCGCCGCCCTGGTCATGATGACCGAGGCCACCGCCAAGCGCCTGGGCTGCAAGCCCCTGGCCCGCGTGGTGGCCCACGGTACCCACGCCCAGGAACCTGAGTGGTTCACCACCGCGCCGGTGGGCGCCACGCACAAGGCGCTGGCCAAGGCCGGCTGGAAGGTGGCCGACGTCGACCTCTGGGAGGTGAACGAAGCCTTCGCGGTGGTGCCCATGGCGCTGATGCACGAGTTGAAGGTGCCCCACGAGATCGTCAATGTGCATGGTGGCGCCTGCGCCTTGGGCCACCCGATCGGCGCCTCGGGTGCGCGTATCCTGGTCACCCTGATCCACGCCCTGCAGGCCCGCGGCAAGAAGCGCGGCCTGGCCACGCTGTGCATCGGCGGTGGCGAGGGCACGGCCATGGCCATCGAGCTGGTGTGAGCCCGCAGGTTCAATGAGGAGGCGCCCATGCTGCTCACCCCCGACCAGGAAATGATCCGCGACGCGGTGCGCGCCTTCGCCCAGGAGCAGCTGTGGCCCCACGCGGCGCGCTGGGACCGCGAGCGTGTCTTCCCTCGTGAAGCCCACCAGGGGCTGGCCGCACTAGGCGCCTACGGCATCTGCGTGCCCGAGGCCTATGGCGGGGCCCAGCTCGATTACGTGAGCCTGGCCCTGGTGCTGGAAGAAATCGCCGCTGGCGACGGCGGCACCAGCACCGCCATCAGCGTGACCAACTGCCCGGTCAACGCCATCCTCCTGCGCTATGGCACAGAGGATCAGAAGCGCCGCTGGCTCACCCCGCTGGCGCGCGGCGAGATGCTGGGAGCCTTCTGCCTCACCGAGCCCCATGTGGGCAGCGACGCCTCGGCCCTGCGCACCACCGCCACGCGCGAGGGCGGTGACTACGTGATCCACGGCGTCAAGCAGTTCATCACCTCGGGCAAGAACGGCCAGGTGGCCATCGTCATCGCCGTCACCGACAAGGGTGCGGGCAAGAAGGGCATGAGCGCCTTCCTCATGCCCACCGACACGCCCGGTTATCAGGTGGCGCGCCTGGAGGACAAGGTGGGCCAGCACTCCAGCGACACCGCGCAGATCAACTTCGACGGCTGCCGCATCCCCGCCGAAAACCGCATCGGCGAAGAGGGCGAGGGCTACCGTATCGCGCTGTCGGCGCTGGAGGGCGGGCGCATCGGCATCGCGGCGCAGAGCGTGGGCATGGCCCGCAGCGCCTTCGAGTCGGCCCTGGCCTATGCCAAGGAGCGCCAGAGCTTCGGAACGGCCATCTTCAACCACCAGGCGGTGGGCTTTCGCCTGGCCGACTGCGCCACCCAGCTCGAAGCCGCCCGCCAGCTGCTCTGGCATGCCGCCAGCCTGCGCGATGCCGGCCAGCCTTGCCTGAAGGAGGCCGCGATGGCCAAGCTCTTTGCCAGCGAGATCGCCGAGACCGTGTGCAGCGCCGCGATCCAGACCCTGGGGGGCTACGGCTACGTGAACGACTTCCCGGTGGAGCGCATCTGGCGCGATGTGCGGGTGTGCCAGATCTACGAAGGCACCTCGGACGTGCAGAAAATCATCATCCAGCGCGCGCTGTGATAATCCGGCGCATGAGGAGTTCCGCATGCGCATCGTGATCCTGGGCGCGGGCCGGGTCGGCGAGAGCGTCGCCGAGAGCCTGGTCTCAGAGAACAACGACATCACCCTGATCGACCCCGACGCCCGCCTGCTGCACGACCTGGAGGAGCGGCTGGACCTGCGGGGCGTGGCCGGCAACGGCATCCACCCTTCGGTGCTGGAGCGCGCGGGCATTCAGGACGCCGACATGCTCATCGCCTGCGCCACGCAGGACGAGACCAATCTGGCGGCCTGCAAGGTGGCCCACCAGCGCTTTGGCGTGCCCACCACCATCGCACGCCTACGGTCCTCCGAGTTCACCGCGGGCGACCCCCTGCTCGGGCGCGAGGGCTTTGCGGTCGACCATGTGATCTGCCCGGAAGAATCCATCGTCCGCTACATCCAGGAGCTGATCGACTACCCCGAGGCCCTGCAGGTGCTGGCGTTCGCCCAGGGGCGCGCGCAACTGGTCGCGGTGCGTGCGATGGCGGGCAGCGCCCTGGTGGGGCGCAGCATCGGCGAATTCAGCGAGCACTTCCCGCAGGTGCCGATGCGCGTGGTAGCGGTGTACCGACAGGACGCCGAGGTGCGCTGCGACGCGTCCACCCGCATCCTCGCGGGCGACGAAGTCTTCCTGCTCGCGGACCGCGAGCGCCTGCGGCCCGTGCTGCGCGCGGTGCACGGCGCCGACCAACCCGTGCGCCGCGTCATGATCGCCGGCGGCGGCAACGTGGGCGTGCGACTGGCGCAGCGCCTGGCCGGCGCCTACCAGGTCAAGCTGATCGAGCGCGACGCACGACGCTGCGAATACCTCGCGGCGCGCCTTCCGGGCAACGTCCTGGTGCTTCAAGGCGATGGCACCGACGAGGCGCTGCAGGCCGACGAGAACGTCGACACCATGGACCTGTACCTGGCCCTCACCAGCGACGACGAAGACAACATCCTGTCGGCCATGCTGGCCAAGCGGCTCGGAGCGCGCCGGGTGCTGGCCCTGATCAACCGGCGTGCGTATGCCGAACTGATCCAGGGCAGCACGATCGACATCGCCGTCTCGCCCGCCCAGACCGTGATCGGCGAGCTGCTGGCGCACGTGCGCCGGGGCGACGTGGTGGCGGTCCACAGCCTGCGCCGTGGTGCCGCCGAAGCCCTCGAGGGCGTGGCCCGCGGCGATGCGCGCACCTCCAAGCTGGTGGGGCGTACTCTGGCCGAGGTGGAGGCGGCGCTGCCCGCGGGCGTGCAGGTCGGCGCGGTCGTGCGCGGCGAGGGCCCCGGCCAGTCCGTCCTCATGCCTCGGCACGACCTGGTGATCGAGACCGACGACCACCTGGTCATCTTCATTCCCAACAAGCGGCAGGTGCGCGAGGTGGAACGCATGTTCCAGGTCAGCGCCACCTTCCTCTGAGCCGCGGATGGACAGCCTCAATCCGGTCCTGGCGGTGGTCGCACGGGTGTGGATGGGGTTCTCCCTGGCCTTCCTCGCGCCGCTGGCCTGGGCGACGGCCCTGGACAACGAGGCCCTGATGCGCGTCTGGGCCGCCAGCTTCGTGGGCACGCTGACCCTGGGCCTGCTGCTGGCGTTTGCGGTGCGCCGCTACCGGCGCGAACTCAAGCCCCGCGACGGCTTCCTGCTGGTCACCCTGGTCTGGGTGACCCTGCCCGCCTTCGCCGCCGCGCCGCTGCTGGTTACTGTGCCGGGGATCGACGCCGCCCGTGCCTACTTCGAGGCCATGAGCGCGCTCACTGCCACCGGGGCCACGGCCCTGTCGGGGTTGGACCAGCTGCCGGCGTCGGTGAATGTCTGGCGCTGCTTCCTGCAGTTCATCGGCGGCCTGGGCATCATCCTGCTGGTGGTGGCGGTGCTGCCGCTGCTGGGGTTGGGCGGCCTGCAGTTGTACCGGGCCGAGGCGCCCGGCCCGATGAAGGACGCCAAGCTCACCCCGCGCATCGCCGAGACCGCGCGCGGCCTGTGGTCGGTGTACTTCGTGCTGTCGCTGGCCTGCCTGCTGGCGTACCGGTGGGCCGGCATGACCTGGGCCGACGCGTTCATGCACATGTGCACCACCATGGGCCTGGGCGGTTTCTCCTCGCACGATGCCAGCTTCGGCCACTGGAACTCGCCCTGGATCGACGCCGTGGCCATCGTCTTCATGGCCCTGGCGGGCGTGAGCTTCCTGCGTTATTTCGTCTGCTGGCGCCAGCGCTCGCTGCGCGCCCTGGCGCGCGACCCGGAGGTGCGCGCCTACGTGGGCGTGCTGGTGCTTTCGGTGCTGGTCGTGACCCTGCTGCTGATGGACCACGGCGTCTACGACAGCCCAGGCCAGGCTTTGCGCATGGCCGCCTTCCAGGTGGTGTCGCTGGCCACCACCACAGGCTATGCCTCCGCCGATTACGCGCTGTGGCCCGCGTTCGCGCCGGTCTGGATGATCTTCCTGGGTTGCTTCGTGTCCTGCGCCGGCTCCACCGGGGGGGGCATCAAGATGGTCCGCATGATCATCCTGGTGCGGCAGTCCCTGCGCGAACTCGTGCGCATCCTGCACCCGCGCGTGGTCAATCCCGTCACGCTGGGCGGTGGCATCGTGCCCGCGGGCGTCATCGCCAACGTGCTCGCCTTCATGCTGATTTACGGTGCCAGCACCGTGGGCCTGACCATGCTGCTGCTGCTCTCGGGGCTGGACCTGGTGACCGCGTTTTCTGCGGTGATCGTGTGCGTGAACAACATCGGACCCGGCCTGGGACTGGTGGGGCCAGCCAGCCACTTTGGCGTGCTCACCGACTTCCAGCTCTGGACCCTGAGCTTCGCGATGCTGCTGGGGCGGCTGGAGTTCATCTCCGTGCTGGTGCTGTTCACCCTGCCCTTCTGGCGCAAATAAGGGGCGCCGCGGGCATCACCCCATGAATTTCTCCATCCCCACCCAGGGCAGCCGCTTCGAGGCCGTCCTGTTCGATTGCGACGGCGTTCTGGTGGACAGCGAGCCGATCACCATCGGTGTCCTGCGTGACATGCTGGAGGAACAAGGCTGGGTGCTGACGGTGCAGGAATGCGTGCGCCTGTTCGTCGGCAGGGCGGTCAAGGACGAACGTGCCCGCATCGAGGCGCACACTGGCAAGCCCCTCACCGAGGCCTGGCTGGCCACCTTCCGCGAGCGCCGCAACCAGCAGCTGCTGGCCCGGCTCGCGCCGATCCGCCATGCGCCCGATGCTGTCGCTGCCATTCATGCAACGTATGGTGGCCGCATTGCATGCGCCTCGGGCGCGGACATGGGCAAGGTGCGCCTCCAGCTGGAAAAGACCGGATTGCTGCGCTGGTTCGAGGGCCGCCTGTTCAGCGGGCATGACCTGCCGCGATCCAAGCCCTTTCCCGACGTGTACCTCGCCGCCGCAGCCGCCCTGTCCGCCGACCCGCGCCGTTGTGCGGTCGTCGAGGACACCGTGACCGGTGTGACGGCGGGCGTGGCCGCAGGTGCGACCGTGTTTGGCTACAGCCCGCCCGAGATGGGTCACGACGCGCCTGCCGCACTGCGCGCCGCCGGGGCGGCCGCGGTCTTCACCGACATGACCGACCTGCCCCACCTGCTGGCGCATCCGGCATGAGCGCGGTGCCGGGCCGCCCCAAGCGAGCTCGCGCCCTCTCGGGGGGCAGCGAAGGACACGCAGTGCCGAGGGTGGGGCCCCCATGAGCCGTGGCCGTTGGCGCGCGCGGCTCCTGGCCTGGGCCGGCGGCCTGCGCGGCGACGTCGTCACGTTGTGGATGGCCCTGCGCCACCCGCGCACGCCGCGCATTGCGCGGATCATCGCGGCGCTGGCGGTGGCCTACGCGCTCAGCCCGATCGACCTGATTCCGGACTTCATCCCGGTCCTGGGCTACCTCGACGACCTGGTGCTGCTGCCGCTGCTGGTCTGGCTGGCCCTGCGCTGCATCCCTGACGACGTGCTGCGGGCCTGCCGTGAACAGACGGCTGGCTGGCTGGCGGCACGTCGTCGCAAGCCGGTGGTCTGGGCCGGGGCAGCCCTGGTGGTCCTGGTGTGGGCCCTCATCGTGCTGGCCCTTTGGTACGTGTTTGCCTGAGCCGCAGATACGGCGCTGTCCTACAAGCGCTCGCGGCGAACCTACCTAGCATCGCCCGGTTTCCAGCGATTTCCATCCGAAGGGAGGCTCGTCATGCCCGGGGTTGCTCCGCGCCGCAGCAGAAAATCGGCCTACCCGCCCGCGCGCCCGCCCTTGTGCGCCGGCCTGATGCAGGCCGACCAGGAAGGCCAGGTCTGGCTGTGCGAAGCGGTCATCCGAAACGGCGACGTCGCCGACTATTTCCTGGTGCGGCTGTCCCGCCTGGTGGGTGGTGACCCCGTGGGCGACCCGGTGGTCCTCAGTCCCACCGAGTACGAATCCTTCCGACTCAGTCGCGGCTTGGAGGCGGTGCTGCTGTAGCCCTTGCAGCAGTACCCGCGCCGTAGCGCAGTTTCATCACCAACACTGCCAGGGCCAGGGTCAGGGTGATGCCGTTGGCCAGCGTGATCGGCACATTGCCCAGCGCCAGTCCGTAGGCTAGCCACAGCGCCACGCCCGTCGTGAACAGGGCGTACATGCCCAGCGAGATCCCGCTCACGTCCCGCGAACGAAACGTCTTCCAGGCCTGTGGCACGAAGGACACCGTGGTCAGTGTGGCGGCGAAGTAGCCGATGAAGTCGTGGATTTCCATGGATGGGCGTGATTGTCCCAGACGGCGGCACAATCCCTTGCGCTGCAATGACCCCCCGGAAAGCTCTCCCATGAAATTCAAGATGGCCCCCAACTCGGTGTTCGCGATCCTGCTGCGCAAGCCGTGGTGGATCAGCCTCCTTGTTGCGAGCGTGTGGGTATTGGTGGCCATGGCCCTCCTGCCTGTTGACCTTCGGGTGGTCGGGTCGCTGGGCGCGATCCCGTTCTTCGGGGTCAGCGGGGTGGCGCTGGTGCGGCAGTGGCACGCGCCCAGCGCGCGCGAGGTCGAGGCGATCACGCAGGCGGTGGCGGCCATGGGCTGGGCCGACCTGTCACGCGCTCTCACCCAGGCCTATGCCGCCCAGGGCCATGCGGTGCGGGCGATCGAGGGCGGCGCCGACCTGCGGCTGGAGCAGGGCGGGCGCATACGCCTGGTCGCCGCCCGCCGCTGGAAGGCCGCCCGCCACGGCGAGGAGTCGGTGCAGGCCCTGGTGGACGCGATGCAGCGCGAGGACGCTGCCGAAGGCCACTACATCGCCCTGGGTGAACTCAGCGCCAACGCGCAGCGCCTGGTGCGCCAGCACGGGTTGGTGCGGGTGCAGGGGGTCGAACTGGCTCAGCTGCTGCGCGGCGTGGTGTCGCCGGGCCGCTGAGCTGGGTCGCCCGCCGCGGCGTCGCGCTCTTGCGCGTCGCGCGCGCCGCGGTGGCCGCCGCCCTGGCCCGCGTCGCCGCCTTGCAGCAGCAGCGTCACCAGCAGGGCGCAGTCCGTGCGCGCGCGCAGGCCGTGCGGCTGGCGCGCGGGCAGCACCACCAGCTGGCCCGCGTGCAGGCGCCGGATTCCGCCCGGCATCACCACCTCGACGATGCCCTCCAGGCAGTGCAAGGTGCATTCGTCGGCGACGTGGTGGGTGGGGTGGTCCTGGTGCGCGGGCAGCACCAGGTGCAGCAGCTGCAGGCGGGCGGTCTTGAGCAGGCTGGTGCTGACCGACTGGCGCAGTGCCGCCCCGAGGGGTGCGACGTTCAGGACATCCAGGGGCTGGGCGTGGGGCAGGGCCATGGTTCGAGCGGGGCAAGCCTCATGCCTGGAGCCGCCGCCGGTAGTCGGCGGGCGAGGTGCCCGTCCAGCCGCGGAAGGCGCGGATGAAACTTTTCTCGTTGCGAAAGCCCACGGCGGCGGCGACCTGCTTGATGGGCCGGGCGCTGCGTTGCAGCAGCTCGTACGCGCGGGCGCTGCGCACGTCGTCCTTGATCTGCTGCAGGCTGGCGCCTTCGTCCTTGAGCTGGCGGTGCAGGGTCCGCACGGACAGGTTCAGGGCCGCCGCGATGCCCGCGGCGTCGCGGGTGCCGCCCTCGGGCGTGGCCAGCACCTGACGCACCTGCTGCACCAGCAGGCGGTCGCGGCGGTACTGGTGCACCGTCAGCGGCAGCGCGCGCTGCAGCATCTGGCGCAGGGCGGCTTCATCGCGACGCAACGGCAGGGCGAGGTAGCGGGCGTCGAAACGGATCTCGGCCTGACCCGCGTCGAAGTGCAGCGGCCCCGGAAACATGTGGCCATAGGCCGCCGCGTGCGTCGGTTGCGGGAAGGGAAAGGCCGCGCCCTGCAGCGGAATGCGCGAATCGACGAACCAGGACGACAGGCCCAGGATGTTGCGCAGCACGTGCACCAGGCTGAATTCGCGCCGACCGGCTTCCAGGGCCGCGTGGCGGTCGGTTTCCTCGACCCCGATGGCGGCGGTCGCGCCCCGTGTGACCAGGCGCAGCCGGATGTCGTCGGCGATCAGGCCGTGGTGCCGGCACCAGCGCCGGATCGCCAGGCCCAGGTCGGACGCGCTGAGGGACGCCCGCGCCAGCATGCCGTAACTGCCCCAGGGCAGACGCCGGCTGAAGGCGCCCAGGGCTTCGTCGTCCAGCGCCTGCATGGCGGCGCCAGAGAGCCACTCCATCTGCAAGGCGCTGATGTGGCCTTGGGGCTGTTGCAATTCAGTTGGCGTGATCTGTGCCAGCCGCAGGGCCGCTTCGGGCGACAGTCCGCCACGCCGCAGGGCGGCTGCAATGACTCGGGCAAAGGCCATAGGCGTAGCCGTGGCAGGGGGCGGTGCCGAGGTGCGGGCAGGCATGACCCAGTGTCGTGAAAAATGGCAGGATTTGCAACCTCTGTGGCGCCACATCCCACCCGGCAATGCCTAAGCTGGCCGGCTGCCCGGACGACCGGGCCCGAGGATTCCCCATGACCCCCATCGCGTCGCAACTCAATTCACGTTCCACCGACTTCCAGGCCAATGCCGCCGCCATGCGCGCTCTGGTCGACGACCTGCGCGCCCAGGTCGCCCAGGCTGCGGCCGGCGGCGGCGAAGCTGCCCGCACCAAGCACACCGCGCGCGGCAAGCTGCCGCCCCGCGAGCGGGTGCAGATGCTGCTGGACCCCGGCACCCCCTTCCTGGAGCTGGCGCCCCTGGCGGCGCACGGCATGTACAACGGCGACGCGCCCTGCGCCGGCCTCATCGCCGGCATCGGGCGCGTCAGCGGGGTCGACTGCATGATCGTGTGCAACGACGCCACGGTGAAGGGCGGCACCTATTACCCGTTGACGGTCAAGAAGCATCTGCGGGCCCAGGAGGTGGCGCAGCAAAACGGCCTGCCCTGCATCTACCTGGTCGACTCGGGCGGCGCCAACCTGCCGAACCAGGACGAGGTCTTCCCCGACCGCGACCATTTCGGCCGCATCTTCTACAACCAGGCCAACATGTCGGCGCTGGGCATCCCGCAGGTGGCGGTGGTCATGGGTTCGTGCACCGCCGGCGGCGCCTACGTGCCCGCCATGAGCGACGAGACCATCATCGTCAAGAACCAGGGCACCATCTTCCTGGGCGGCCCGCCACTGGTGAAGGCCGCCACCGGCGAGGTGGTCAGCGCCGAGGACCTGGGCGGCGGCGACGTGCACACGCGCCTGTCCGGCGTGGCCGACCATCTGGCGCAAAACGACCTGCATGCCCTGTCGCTGGCGCGCCAGATCGCCGCCACCTTCAACCGCCCCAAGTCGCCCGCCACCGTGCTGCGCGAGCCGCGCCCCCCGAAATACGACCCCGCCGAGCTTTACGGGGTGGTGCCGGTGGACACGCGCAAGCCCTACGACGTGCGCGAGATCATCGCCCGCATCGTCGACGCTTCAGAGTTCAACGAGTTCAAGGCGCGCTTTGGCGCCACGCTGGTGTGCGGCTTCGCGCACATCGAGGGCATGCCGGTGGGGATCATCGCCAACAACGGCATCCTGTTCGGCGAATCCGCGCAAAAGGGTGCGCACTTCATCGAGTTGTGCTGCCAGCGCAAGGTGCCCCTGGTCTTCTTGCAGAACATCACTGGCTTCATGGTGGGCCGCAAGTACGAGAACGAGGGCATCGCCCGCCACGGCGCCAAGATGGTCACCGCCGTGGCCACCGCCAGCGTGCCCAAGTTCACGGTCATCATCGGCGGCAGCTACGGCGCGGGCAATTACGGCATGTGCGGCCGGGCCTTTTCACCGCGTTTCCTATGGTTGTGGCCCAACGCCCGCATCTCCGTCATGGGCGGCGAGCAGGCCGCGAGTGTGATGGCTACCGTGCGGCGTGACGGCATCGAGGCCAAGGGCGGCACCTGGAGCGCGCAGGAAGAAGCCGCCTTCAAGCAGCCGCTGCTCGATCAGTTCACCCACCAGTCGCACCCCTACTACGCCAGCGCCCGCCTCTGGGACGACGGCGTGATCGACCCGGCCGACACCCGCCGGATGCTGGCCCTGGGGTTGTCGGCGTCGCTCAACGTGCCGATTCCTGACGCCCGGTTTGGCGTGTTCCGCATGTGAGGCCTACAATGTGTACGAAACATTTATTTGATACACATCATGCGTACGAACATCGAGATCGACGACGCCCTCCTGGCCGACGCCATGAAGGCCGGGCCGTACAAGACCAAGAAAGACGCGGTCGAGGCGGGCCTGCGGCTCTTGGCGCGCCAGGCGGCCTACCGCGAGATCCTCAAGTGGAAGGGGCGGCTGCACTGGGAAGGAGACGAGTCCATCGATTGGACGGTGGCGCCGGCCGCCGCCTTGCGTGTGCAGGAGGCTCCGCCGGAGCGACGCCGTGCTCGTCGTTGATTCCAGCGTCTGGATCGACTTCTTCGCCGGACGGCCGCAACCCGCCTGCCGCACGCTGGAGCGGCTGCTCGATGAGGGCGAGGTGCGCCTCGTCGTGCCTGATCTGGTGCTGTTCGAGGTGCTGCGGGGTTTTCGGCACGAGCACGAATGGCGCCAGGCCCGTGCCTTGCTCACGGCCCTGGATGTCGAGTCGGCCAGTGACCCGGTGCTGGCCGTCGAGGCTGC
Source organism: Pseudomonadota bacterium (assembly GCA_041178265.1). Taxonomy (GTDB): domain Bacteria; phylum Pseudomonadota; class Gammaproteobacteria; order Burkholderiales; family Burkholderiaceae_C; genus Ramlibacter. The sequence continues at coordinate 15,287 of JBEGVR010000135.1, forward strand.
GGTCCATTACCGCGCGCTGCGCGCGGCGGGCATCACGGTGCGCAGTGCGCTGGATGTCCTCATCGCCACGTTCTGCATCAACCGCAGCTACGCCCTGCTCCATCGCGACCGCGACTTTGACGCCTTCGAGCAATCGCGCGGCCTGCGCGCCTGGAATCCCTGAGCCTGGGCGAGAAGCCGCCCGGGCACTCCATCACCCCCGGAGAACCCCATGAAGCACCTGGACCTGCGTTCTGACGCGGGCATCGCCACCGTCACGCTCAATCGCCCCGAGGTGCGCAACGCCTTCAACGACGAGGTGATCGCCGAGCTCACCGCCGTCTTCCTCGAACTGGGTCAGCGCCCCGACGTGCGCTGCATCGTGCTGGCCGCCAACGGCACCGCCTTCTGCGCGGGCGCCGACCTGAACTGGATGAAGCGCATGGCCGCCTACTCGCGCGACGAGAACCTGGCCGATGCCACTGCCCTGGCGCACATGCTGGAGGTGATCTACAAATGCCCCAAGCCCACCATCGCCCGGGTGCAGGGTGACGTCTACGCTGGCGGTCTCGGCCTGGTCGCAGCCTGCGACATCGCCCTTGCGGCCGACACCGCGCATTACTGCGTGAGCGAGGTGCGCATCGGCCTAATCCCCGCCACCATCAGCCCTTACCTGGTCCGCGCCATGGGCGCGCGCGCCGCGCACCGCTGGTTCCTGACCGCCGAGCGTTTCGGCGCGGCGCAGGCGGTGCATTGCGGCCTGGTGCAAGAGGCCGTGCCGGCCGGCGAGCTGGATGCGCGTGTCGCCGCCATCGCGCGCAACCTGGTGCAGGCCGGACCCGAGGCGGTCAAGGCCTGCAAGCAACTGCTGCACGACGTGGCGGGCCAGCAAATGACTGACAGCCTGCTGGAAGACACCGCCGAGCGCATCGCCGACATCCGCACCACGCCCGAGGGCCGCGAAGGCATCGGTGCGTTCCTGGACAAGCGCAAGCCGAACTGGCTCCCGGGGGAGGGGAGCTGACCATGTTCAAAAAGATCCTGATTGCCAATCGCGGAGAAATCGCCTGCCGTGTCGCCGCCACCGCGCGCCGCATGGCGGTGCGCACCGTCGCCGTCTATTCCGATGCCGACGCCAACGCCAAGCATGTGGCCGCCTGCGACGAAGCCGTCCACATCGGCGGCAACGCGCCGGCCCAGAGTTACCTGCGCTGGGAGCGCATCCTCGAGGCCGCGCGCGCCACCGGTGCGCAGGCCATCCACCCGGGCTACGGATTCCTGAGCGAAAACGAGGACTTCGCGCAGGCCTGCGCCGACGCGGGCCTGGTCTTCATCGGCCCGCCACCTTCGGCCATACAGGCCATGGGCCTGAAGGCCGAGTCCAAGCAGCTGATGGAAAAGGCCGGCGTGCCCCTGGTGCCCGGCTACCACGGCAGCCGCCAGGAACCCGAGTTCCTGAAAGGCCAGGCCGAGAAGATCGGCTACCCCGTCTTGATCAAGGCCAGCGCCGGCGGTGGCGGCAAGGGCATGCGCGCGGTGGACAAGGCCGCCGACTTCGACGCCGCGCTGGCATCCTGCAAGCGCGAAGCCGCCAACAGCTTCGGCGACGACGCGGTGCTCATTGAGAAATACGTGCAGCGCCCGCGCCACATCGAGATCCAGGTCTTCGGCGACACGCAGGGCCACTACGTCTGGTTGTTCGAGCGCGATTGCTCGGTGCAGCGGCGGCACCAGAAGGTCCTGGAAGAGGCTCCCGCGCCCGGCCTGTCTCCTGCGCTGCGCCGGCAGATGGGAGAGGCGGCGGTTGCCGCCGCGCGCGCCGTGAACTATGTGGGCGCGGGCACGGTGGAATTCATCGTGGAGCAAAAGCCCTCGGGCGAGATGGCCTTCTTCTTCATGGAGATGAACACCCGCCTGCAGGTGGAGCACCCGGTCACCGAGGCCATCACCGGCCTGGACCTGGTCGAGTGGCAGCTGCGCGTGGCCAGCGGCGAGCCGCTGCCCCTGTCGCAGGACCAGCTGCGACTGGACGGCCATGCCATCGAGGCGCGCATCTGCGCCGAAAACCCGGACAAGAACTTCCTGCCCGCCACCGGCACGCTGCGGGTCTATCGCAAGCCCGCCTGCAGCAGCTTCACCCGCGCGCCGGTGCGCGTGGACGACGGCGTGCGCGAGGGCGACGCGATCTCGCCGTATTACGACTCCATGATCGCCAAGCTGATCGTGCACGGCGCCACGCGCGAGGAGGCCCTGGCCCGCCTGGATGAAGCCCTGGCGCAGACGCAGATCGTGGGCCTGGCCACCAACGTGCAGTTCCTGCGCCATGTGGTGCGCAGCGAGTCCTTTGCCAAGGCCAATCTGGACACCGCCCTGATCCCGCGCGAGGCGGCCGCCGTGTTCCGCCAGCAGACCGTGCCCTTGCCGCTGGCCGCAGCAGCGGCAGTGGCGCGCACCCTCCGGGACGAGAGCGCGCAGGCCACCCACGAGCCGTTCAGCCGCCGCGACGGTTGGCACTCACATGGCGAGGCGGTCCGCCGCTTCGAGTTCGAGTTCGCCGGCGAACGCGTGGCCGCCCACCTGACCTACCGCCACGACGGCAGCCTCGACCTTGCGGTCGGTGACGCACGTGGCGCGCTGGCCTTCACCGCCGATGGCGTGTCCGGCATCGACCTGCGCTTTGCCGGCCTGCGCGAACGCGTCACCGTGCACACCCAGGGCGAAACCGACCACGTCTTCACTGCACGCGGCGCCGCGGCCATCGTCTCGCTGGATCTGTTGGCCCATGCGGGCGAGGGTGAGGCCGAAGGCGGGCGCCTGACCGCGCCCATGCCGGGCAAGGTGGTGTCCATCGCGGTGAAGGCGGGCGACCGCGTCGCCAAGGGCCAGGCCCTGGCCGTGATGGAAGCCATGAAGATGGAGCACACCATCGCCGCCCCGGCCGACGGCACGGTGGCCGAGGTGCTCTATGCGCCCGGTGACCAGGTGGCCGAAGGCGCGGAGCTCCTGAAGCTCGAGGCCGTGGGTTGAGCCGGCCCTGTCGCGGGAAAGACCGCGGCAGGCACCCGGCGCCGCCGTCTGGGGAACAATCGCGGGATGCGCATCACCGTCTGCCTCACCGACCATCGGGTCGAGCCCTGGCTCGAGGGGCTGCGCGCGGCCCTGCCCGGTGCCGAGGTCCAGGCCTGGACGCCCGGCGCATCGCCCGCCGACCACGCGGTGGTGTGGGCGCCGCCGCAGCAGTTCATCGACGAACAGCCGGCACTGCAGACCCTGTTCAATATCGGGGCTGGCGTCGACGCCCTGATGGCGCTGCGCCTGCCGGCCACCCTGAAGGTGGTGCGCCTGGACGATGCCGGCATGGCGGTGCAGATGGCCGAATACGTCTGCCACGCCCTGATCCGCCATTTCCGCGAATTCGATGGCTACGAGGCCGACACCGCGCAGGGCCGCTGGTCGTTTCGCAAGCCGCGCGCCCGCAGCGACTTTCCGGTGGGCATCCTGGGCCTGGGCGTGCTCGGTCGCCGCGTGGCGCAGGCGGTGGCCAGCTTCGAGTTTCCGGTGCAGGGCTGGAGCCGCACGCCGCAGCGGCTCGAGGGCGTCACCTGCCACGCGGGCGACGCGCAATTGCCCGCCTTCCTGGCCGCCACCCGCGTGCTGGTCTGCCTGCTGCCGCTCACGCCGGCCACGACGGGCATCCTGCGGCGCGAGACGCTCTCGCAGCTGCAGCCCGGCGCCTACCTGATCAACGTCGCGCGCGGCGCCCACCTGGTCGACGCCGACCTGATCGCGCTCCTGGACAGTGGCCACCTGGCGGGTGCCACGCTGGACGTCTTTCGCACCGAACCCCTGCCGGCGGACCACCCCTTCTGGCAACACCCGAAAATCACCGTCACCCCCCACACCTCGGCGCGCACCCTGCGCGACGAAAGCATCGCGCAGATTGCGGGCAAGATCCGCGCGCTGCAGCGCGGCGAGCCGATCGCCGGGGTGGTGGACCCCGCCCGCGGCTACTGAGGACCCCATGAAACTGCCATCACGCGTCGTGCTCGTCGACGTCGGCCCCCGCGACGGGCTGCAAAACGAGAAGCAAACCGTTCCCGCCGAGGTCAAGATCGGCCTGGTGCACCGCTTGCAGGACGCGGGCCTGCGTGAGATCGAAGTCACCAGCTTCGTGAGTCCCAAGTGGGTGCCGCAGATGGCCGACAACGCCCAGGTCATGGCCGGCATCCAGCGCCGTCCGGGCGTGCGCTACGCGGTGCTCACGCCCAATATGCGGGGCCTGGAGGGCGCGCTGGCCAGTGGCGCCGACGAGGTCGTGGTCTTCGGCGCGGCCAGCGAGGCCTTCAGCCAGAAGAACATCAACTGCAGCATCGCCGAGAGCATCGAGCGCTTCGCGCCGGTGGCCCAGGCCGCGCGCGCCAAGGGACTGGTGGTGCGTGGCGCCATCTCCTGCGCGGTCGGCTGCCCCTACGAGGGCGAGGTCGCCCCCGAGCGGGTTGAAAGGGTGGCGCGCCTGATGAAGCAGATCGGCGTGCAGCACATGGGCGTGGCCGACACCATCGGGGTGGGCACCCCATTGAAGGTGCAGCGCGCCCTCGAGGCGGCCCTTAAGCACTACAGCGTGGACGACATCTCCGGCCACTTCCACGACACCTACGGCCAGGCCCTGGGTAATACGCTGGCGGCTCTGGAGATGGGCGTGTGGCGCTACGACACCTCGATCGCCGGCCTGGGCGGTTGCCCCTACGCCAAGGGGGCTACCGGCAACGTGGCCACCGAAGATGTGGTCTACATGCTGCACGGCATGGGCATCGAGACCGGCATCGACCTGGACAAGCTGGTCGATGCGGGCCACTACATCAGCGAGTTCCTGCAACGCAAGCCGAATTCGCGGGCGGCCACCGCCATCCTGAACAAGCGCGCGGCATGAGCGAGGGACCCCCCGGCATGACCGACCACCGCCCCGCCCTGATCGAACAGGCCCGTCTCCTGGCAGCGGCTGCACAGGTCTCACCCGGCCCTGTGCGCTCGCCCTGCATGTCCGTCTGCCGCATGGACGCCGCCACCGGTCTGTGCGAGGGCTGCCTGCGCACGCTCGGCGAGATCGCCGGCTGGGCCGACATGGACAACCCGGACCGCCTGAACGTCTGGCAACAGGTGGCGCTGCGCGCACGAGGAGCCGCCGCATGAAGCGCATCACCTGCTACCTGGACTTCATCTCGCCCTACGCCTACCTGGCTTTCGAGCACCTGCCGCAGGCGCTCCAGGGCCTGAGCTACGAGGTCGACTACGTGCCCGTGCTGTTCGCCGGCATGCTGCAGCACCATGGGCAGCTGGGGCCCGCCGAGATCGCCCCCAAGCGCGCCTGGACCTATCGCCAGGTGCTGTGGACGGCGCGCCAGCACGGCATTCCCATGGACCTGCCGGCGGCCCACCCCTTCAATCCCCTGGGCCTGCTGCGCCTGGCGCTGGCCTGCCCGCGCGAGGAGGCGCAGGCTGGCACGCGCGCGGGCCGCGTCAATCGCCATGTCTGCGAGACCGTGTTCCGGCATGTGTGGCGCGGCGGCGCCGACGCGGCGGATGCCGCCCGCCTGCAGGCGCTGACCGAGACCCTGCAGCCCGCACGCGATCCCGCGAGTGACGGCGTGAAGGCCCAACTCAAGGCCAACACCGCCGAGGCGATCGGCCGCGGTGTCTTCGGCGTGCCCACCTTCGCGGTGGAAGACAAGCTGTTCTGGGGCTTGGACGCGCTGCCCATGCTGCGCGCGTGGCTCACGGGCGATGCCTGGTTCGACGGGCCCGACTGGGACGGACCAGACCGCTTGCCGGTGGGCCTCTCACGCCCCGGCGCAAAGACCTGAGGGACGCGGGGGCCTTTTCAGCCCGGCCCGAGCCAGGCGTGGCGCCCCGCGTAGCGCTGCACCGCCCGCCACGACCCGCACTCGCGTGCCACCTGCGGCCAGATGCGTTGCAGCAGGTCGCATTCGGCCATCACGTCGGCGGTGGCTTCATGGCGCGCCACGCACTCGATGCCGAAATGCGCGAGCCAGTCGTCCAGCGCGCGGGCCTTGACCTGCGGGTGGGCCACGGTGCACAGGTGGGCGATGTCCAGCCACTCGCCCGCCAGCGGCCGCCCCAGGTTCTCGCGCGCATAGCGTCGCAGCAGCGTGCGGTCGAAGCTGGCATGGTAGGCGACCAGGCGCGCGCCCCTCGCCCATTCCTCGAAGGCGCGCAGCGCCTGCGCCGGGTCCATGCCCTGGCGCTGCGCACCCACGCCGATGCCATGCAGCAGGATGTTGGCCTTGTCCGAGACCTGCGTTGGCCGCAGCGTGAGGGCGAGGCTGTCGGCCGGTTGCAGGGCGATGCGCCGCGAGGGCCAATCCACCTGCAGGCCCACCGCCGCGATCGCGAGCAACTGATCGCGGTGCACGTCCAGGCCGGTGGTCTCGACGTCCAGCACCAGCCAGCGCTCGACGGCGGGCGCCGCCTCGGCGCCGCGCCCCGGCCACCACCGCGCGAGCCACGACCTCATCGCGCGTAGTCCAGCTCGAGCCGCTGCTGCAAGCCACGCGCCTCACGCAGGCTGGTGGCCAGGATGCGGCGGTCGATGTCGCTGAGGGTCTTGAGCGTGAGGCGGTTCGGGTGCGCCGATCGCGCGACGTCGGGCTCCAGCTGCAGCCGCAGCCGCAGGCTCTGCACGAACTCGAACGCGCCCACCCAGCTTTCGTACTCCTGCGGCTTCAGGCCCAGGGCCTCGCCGGTGCGCAGCAGGCGCTCGCGGGTGGAGGTGGCGGCCACACCCTGGGCCAGGCCCAGGATACGCGCCGCGTCCACGAACAGGGCGGCACCCTGCAGCTTGAGGTCCACCGTGCCCGCGTCGTCGAGTTCGACATGACCGAGCCAGTTCAGGGGCGAACGGTGGCCCAGGGCGTTGACCGCCAGCTGGTGCAGGAAGCGGGGGGTCTCGCGGATGCGTTCGGCCACGCGCCGCACCAGGGGCTCGGCCAGCGTGGTGTCGCCGGCGATCGCGCGGAAGTCGAAAAAGATGCTGGCGTGCAGCAGGTCTTCGGGGCTGCCGTGGTCGATCCACCGCGAAAAACGCGCCAGCCACTCGGACTGCCGCAGGCAGCAGGCCGGCTGGCCCGCCATGATGCCGCCCTTGCACAGGGGGTAGCCGCAGGCGTCCAGGGCCTCATTGATGCCGCCGGCCCAGGCGCGCAGACGCTCGAGCTCGGCATCGGAGGTGTCGTCCGGCAACAGCAGCGCGTTGTCCTGGTCGGTGGAAATGGTCTGCTCGGCGCGGCCCTCCGAGCCCAGGGCCAGCCAGCACAGGCGCTGCAGGTCCACGCCCTGCGCCTGCGCCTGCAGCGCCAGCAGGCGCCGCGTGAGCAGGTCGTTCAGGTGGCTGATCAACTCGGTGATCTGGCGGGACTGCACGCCCTGCATCAGCAGACTGCGCGCGAGTTCACGGATGTCCGCCGCCGCGGCCTTCAGGGCATCCAGGTCCTGCGCGCGGTGGATGCGCGCGCTGACCTGCTGCAGGCTGGCCCGTTGCAGCGCGAAGAGGTCGCGTTCCGAGACGATCCCGATGACCTGCCCCTCCCGCGTGACCGGCACATGGCGGATCGCGTGCTCGCTCATGACCAGGGCCGCGTCCTGGGCAGTGTGCCGGTCGGTCAGGCTGCGCACCGGCGACTGCATCACCTGCCCGATCGGCGTGTCCAGGCTGAAGCCGGGGTCCAGCACCAGCCCCAGCAGGTCATGCCGCGTCAGGATGCCGCGCAGGCCGCCCGCCTCGTCGAGCACGAGCATGGAGCCGATGTGGCGCGCGTGCATGGCCTGCAGCGCCTCTCGCAGCGGGGTCCGGGGCAGGCAATGCGCCGGTGCCTGCACCGCCAGCTTCGCCAGCGGGGTTTCCATGGTCTGCTGTGACAGCACCCGGCTGCTGTAGTCCTGGCGCAGGGCCTCGCGCGACTTCTCGAGCAGGGCCAGCACGCGCCGGTTCAGGAAGTCGGAGAACACCGGGCTGCGCGCGGCCAGGGCCTCGATCGCCGCCACCGGGATGGCCAGCACGAAGACGTCGTCGGCCGCCGCGTAGGTGGACAGCACCGCACGGCGGGCCAGCGCCGCGGCCACTGGCAGCATCTCGCCCGCCTCGTAGGCGAACACACGCGACTGGCCCAGCGGCCCCTGTTCGCTGCGCACCGTGCCCTGGCGTATGAGGAACAAAGTTCGCACCGGGCCCTGCTGGGGCGAGAGCAGCACCTCGCCGGGCTCGAGGTAGCGCTGCTCGGCCCGGGTCAGGAAGGCATCCACGTCCGCTGCGGGCATGTCCATGAAGGGGTGCCACTGCCGCAGCAGGGTGCGATAGTGCCCGAGCAGGGGGGCCGACGGGCTGGACGACGCGGGGGTGGATGGCTGGCTCATGAGGTCGGTGTTAACCCTCGATCGGTCGCTGCGGGGATCGCCATGTAAGAGAGGGGTAAGTTGAAATTTCGACAGTGGCGCACTTCATTCCCAACCGGAACATGCTGACTGCGCTGGTCCTTGTCAAGCTCGTGGCGGAAATCGCCCTGATGGCCCTTTTGGGCCGGTGGGTGCTCGGCATGTTGGCCGGCCAGAAGCGGGAAAGCAATCTTTTCTACCAACTCCTCGATATCGCGGTGCGCCCCTTTGTCTGGACCGCGCGCCGGGTCGCGCCGAGGGCCGTCCTGGACCGCCATGTGCCCCTGGTGGCGTTCTGCCTGCTGTCCATCACCTGGCTGGTGGTGACGCTCTGGCGTATCCAGATCTGCGTCGAGATCGGAGTGCACCTGTGCCGTTGACCGTCCGCCTTCAGTTGTTGTGGTGCAAGCTCCTGGGCCGCGTGACGCTGACCCTGGGCCAGCGCGAGGACGCGCTGCGTTACTTCGAGGCCATGAATGCCCTGGACGCGGGCGACCCCTACGCCCTGGCCAGCCGGGCCCAGGTGGAAGACCAACTGGGCCGCCCGGCCCGCGCGATTGCGCTGCAGCGCGAGCTCACCCAACGCACGCCCGGCCAGGCCAGCGCCTGGTTCAACCTGGGCTTCATGCTGGAAAAGGCCGGCGACCTCGACGGCGCCCTGGCCGCCTTCCGCGAAGCGACGCGCCTGTCGCCCGCCCTCGACCGGGCCTGGTACGGCCTGGGCCTGGTCCTGATCCGGCTGCGCCGGTTCGACGAGGCGATCGAGGCCCTGCGGAAAAACACCGAACTGCAACCCATGAGCCCGTACGGCTGGTACCAGCTGGCCCGGGTTCATGTCGATCGGCACGAGCCCGATGAGGCGGCGAAGATCATTCGCCACCTCAAGGGGTTCGAGCCCAAGGTGGCTGCCCAGCTGGAACGTGAGACCGGCCTGCGCCCTGCGCAGACGGCCTGACGGACCGGGCAGCCAGCCGCGCCGGACTTGGGCCGGGCGGATAGAGAGCCGTGACCGGAGGCAGTCTTGCGGGCAACCGCAAGGGGTCATGATCCGCCCGCCCGGGCGACAAGGATAGAGAGGAAAGAGGCAGGAGACTATGGAAGTTTCAGAGAATCACCGCCAGTACTGGCAGAAGAACCTGAACATCACCGCCGTATTGCTTGCAATCTGGTTCGTGGTGACCTTTGTCGTGGGCTACTTTGCGCGCGACCTGAGCTTCAACTTCTTTGGCTGGCCATTCAGTTTCTGGATGGGCGCCCAAGGTTCGTTGATCGTGTATTGCGTGATCATCTGGTTCTATGCCCGCTACATGGGCAAGCTGGATATCGAGCACGGCGTCGCCGAGGAGGAATAAGACATGGCTGGAATGTTTGGCGATGATGCCGGTGGCGTGACCACCACGGCATCCAACAGGGCCTTCAAGCAGAACCTGAACAAGGTCTACACGTGGTACATCGGCGGTTTCCTCATCTTCGTGGTCGCCCTGGCGATCCTCGAGCAGATGGGCCTGTCGCGTGCCTGGATCGGCTACATCTTCCTGCTGGCCACCATCGGCCTGTACGCAGGCATCGGCTTCATGAGCCGCACCAGCGACGCGGCCGAGTACTACGTGGCGGGACGGCGCGTGCCTGCCGTCTACAACGGCATGGCCACCGGCGCCGACTGGATGTCGGCGGCGTCGTTCATCGGCATGGCCGGAACGCTGTACCTGACCGGCTATTCGGGCCTCGCCTTCATCATGGGCTGGACCGGCGGCTACTGCCTGGTGGCGCTGTTCCTGGCGCCCTACCTGCGCAAGTTCGGCCAGTTCACGATTCCGGACTTCCTGGGTGAACGCTACGGCGGCAACATCCCGCGCTTTCTGGGCATCCTCGCCGCCATCCTGTGCTCCTTCGTGTACGTGGTGGCACAGATCTACGGCGTGGGCCTGATCACGTCGCGCCTGACCGGCGTGGCCTTCGAGCTGGGCATTTTCCTGGGCCTGGGCGGCATCCTGGTGTGCTCCTTCCTGGGCGGCATGCGCACGGTGACCTGGACCCAGGTGGCCCAGTACATCGTGCTGATCGTGGCCTACCTGATCCCGGTGGTGTGGCTGTCCGTCAAGCAGACCGGCGTGCCGGTGCCGCAGGCGGTCTATGGCTACCAGCTGGAGAAGGTCACGGCCGCCGAGAAGCGCCTGATCGACGATCCCAAGGAAAAGGAAGTGCGCGACATCTTCGCGCAGCGTTCCGCCGCCCTGGCCGAGAAGCTGAAGGACCCGGCGGCCGCCCTGGCTGCCGACAAGGACGCCGCGACCAAGAAGGTCGAGGAACTCAAGGCTGCCTCGGCACCGGCCGGCGACATTGCCGCCGCCGAGAAGGCCCTGGCCACCCTGCCCAAGGACGCCGAAGCCGCCAAGAAGGCCTGGACCGCCGCCAAGGCGAGCGCGGACACCAAGTCCCGCCCGCTCAACGGCATGCCCAGGCACGCGCAGCAATTCGCGGGCGACCCCAATGGCGATGCCAAGGCCAAGGAGGCCTACGACTTCTCCCGTCGCAACTTCCTGGCGCTGATCTTCTGCCTGATGGTGGGTACCGCGGCCCTGCCGCACATCCTGATGCGCTACTACACCACGCCCAGCGTGAAGGAAGCGCGTGAGTCGGTGACCTGGTCGCTGTTCTTCATCTTCCTGCTGTACTTCACCGCGCCCGCCCTGGCGGTGCTGGTCAAGTTCGAGATGTTCAACGTGCTGGTGGGAACGCCGTTCGACAAGTTGCCCGCCTGGATCGCGGCGTGGGCCAAGGTCGACCCGTCTCTTCTGAGCATCTCGGACATCAACAAGGACGGCATCTTCCAGCTCAATGAATTGAGCATTGGCGGCGACATCATCGTGCTGGCCACGCCTGAAATCGGTGGCCTGCCCTATGTGATCTCCGGCCTGGTGGCGGCGGGTGGCCTGGCTGCGGCGCTGTCCACGGCGGACGGACTGCTGCTGACGATTGCCAACGCCCTGTCTCACGACCTGTACTACAAGATGATCGACCCGAACGCGTCCACGTCTCGCCGTGTGACGATCTCGAAGGTCCTCCTGCTGGTCGTGGCCCTGGCGGCGGCCTACGTGGCGGCGCAGAAACCAGCGGACATCCTGTTCCTGGTCTCGGCGGCGTTCTCGTTTGCGGCGGCGTCGTTCTTCCCGGCCCTGGTCCTGGGCATCTTCTGGAAGCGGGCCACCGGCGCCGGCGCCTCGCTGGGCATGATCGCTGGCCTGGGCATCACCGCCTACTACATGGTCATGAATCAGGTCTGGCTGCGTGGCGTGTTCGGCGTGACCTCGCCGGTGGATCTCTGGTGGGGCATCCAGCCGATCTCGGCCGGTGTCTTTGGCGTGCCGGTGGGCTTCGCGGTGGCCATCCTGGTCAGCCTCGTGACCCCCGCACCCAGCCAGAAGATCCAGGAACTGGTGGAGCACGTTCGCTACCCGAACATCAAGACCGCCTGATCGCCTCGCGCATGACCGGGCTGGCCCGGTCGTGACGTGAAGCTACAAACCGGCAGGCCGCGCGCCTGCCGGTTTTTTTTCGTCGGGCCGCTGGCGATCACGGACCGCCGATGCGGGCGCATACCAAAGCACGCGCCCTGATCTCCCTGCGGCGAGCTGGGGTCACCCCCAATCCCTAGAATGCTGGGCCCCTACTGTGAAAGACCGGCTGTATGACCCAGGGATTGATCCGCATCCGCGGCGCCAGGCAACATAACCTCAAGAACCTCGACCTGGACCTGCGCACCGGTGAACTCACGGTCGTCACCGGCCCCAGCGGCTCGGGCAAGTCCAGTCTGGTGTTCGACACCCTCTACGCCGAGGGCCAGCGCCGCTACGTAGAGACCTTCTCGGCCTACGCCCGCCAGTTCCTGGACCGCATGGACAAGCCTGCGGTGGATCGCGTCGAGGGCGTGCCGCCTGCCATCGCCATCGACCAGACCAACCCGGTGCGCTCCTCGCGGTCGACCGTGGGCACGATGACCGAGCTCAATGACCACCTGAAGCTCCTGTACGCGCGCGCCGCGCGGCTCTTTGACCGCCAGACCGCGCAGCCCGTGCGGCACGACTCGCCCGAGACCATCTACGCGCAGCTGAAGGCGCGCACGCAAGACGCCGACCTCCGCCTGGTGGTGACCTTCCCGGTGGAGCTTCCGGCGGACACCTCCGCGGCCGACATCGAGCAGTGGCTCGCCGCCAGCGGCTTCACGCGGGTGCAGGCCGAACGCGAAGTCGCCACGCCCACCGGACCCCGCAAGGTGCTCGATGTGGTCGCCGACCGGTTTCGCGTGCAAGGCGCGGAAAAAATCCGTGCCATCGAGGCGATCGAGGTCGCCTTGAAGCGGGGTGCGGGGCGC
>JBEGVR010000136.1:0-6210 GCA_041178265.1 Pseudomonadota bacterium
GCGGGCGGCACCACGAGCCGGAACTGCATCTCCGGATCGAACTTCTGCTCGAGTTCCTGCAGCCGCCGGGCGTCGAGTTCCGGAGTCGTCACTTCAGGTCGGGTCGGTCGACGTCGCGCCAGGGTGACGTCGGGAACGTCACTTGATCAGTCCGACTTCCTTGTAGAAGCGTTCGGCGCCGGGGTGGAAGGGAATACCCACCCCTTGCACGGCGTTGGCCCGGGTAATCAGCTTGCCCTTGGCGTGGCCTGCGGCCAGATTGGCCTGGGTGGCGTCGCTGTAGAGCGCCTTGGTGATCTGGTAGACCGTCTCGCTGTCGATCTTCGCACTGGTCACCCACTGGGCGCCCACCGCCATGGTGGTGGTGGCGGGCACGTCCTTGTAGACGCCGGCCGGAATGGTGTCGATGGCGAGGTAGGGGTTGGCCCGGCGCAGCGCGTCGGCCTGGGGGCCGGTCAGACTGACCAGTTCGATGCCGGTGCCGCTGGAGGCCAGCTCGGCGATCGCGCCGGCCGGGGCGCCACCGACGAAAAAGAAGGCATCCAGCGCGCCGTCCTTGAGCTTGTCGGCGGCCTGGTTGGGCTTGATGTAATCGGGCCGGATGTCGGACTCCTTCAGGCCCCAAGCCGCCAGCACGGCGCGCGCGTTCACCAGCGTGCCGGAGCCGGGCTCATCGAGGGCCACCCGCTTGCCCTTGAGGTCAGCCACGCTGCGGATGCCCGAGCCCTTTTTCACCACCAGGTGGATGCTCTCCGGGTAGAGGTTGGCGATCATGCGCAGGTCGGCCATTCGGGGTTTGCCCTCGAAGATGCCGGTGCCGGTGTAGGCCCAGGTGGCGACGTCCGACTGGGAAAACCCCGACTCCATGGCGCCGCCCAGGACGGCATTGACATTGGCCACCGAGCCGTTGGTGGCCTGCGCCGTCACCACCAGTTTGCCGGGCTGGCTCACCGAGTTGGCGATCATGCCGCCCACCGGGTAGTACGTGCCGGCCGTCCCGCCCGTTCCGATGCGGAAAAACTGCTGCGCCTGGGCGCTCAGGGCGACGCATGCCGACAAGCCCAGGGCGACGAGGAGGCGAAATGGCTTCATGGAGGTCTCCTTTTTTGGGATCTGGAAGTTGGACGCGAAAGCTCATCTTTTATCACAGGCCTGAATGCCGCCAGCGCCCAAGGCAGCGGCCGATCGTCAGGGTAAGCACAAATTGCTGGGCCGGCCTTGGGTTTCTACGATGGGACCTGTCTTGAAAGGGTCCCCATGATCAGGAAATTCCTACTCGCGGCCTGGATGGCCATGGCCTGCAGCGTGAGCGTGGCTCAGGAATGGCCATCCAAACCGATACGGCTGATCGCGGTGTTCCCGCCCGGCGGCTCGGTCGACCAGGTGGCCCGCATCCTGGCCGAGGCGCTGCGGGTGCAGCTCAACCAAAGCGTGGTGGTTGAGAACATCGGCGGCGCGTCCGGGGTGGTGGGCACGCAGGCGGTGGCGCGCGCAGCGCCCGACGGCTACACCTTTGGCGTGGTGTTCGACACCCACGGGGTCAACCCCGGCCTCAAGCCATCCATGCCCTTCGACACGGTCAGGGACCTGGAGCACATCAACCTCATCGGCACGGCCCCCATGGTGCTGGCTGCGAGCAAGGGCTCGCCTGTCACCAGCTTTGCGCAGCTGGTGGAGGCCTCGCGTGCCCGCCAGAAAACCAGCTACGGCACGATCGGCGCGGGCAGCCTGGGCCACCTGGCCATGGCCTCGCTGGCCAAGACCGCCGGCTTTGACTGGGTGCATGTGCCGTATCGCGGGGGTGGGCCGCTCATGACCGATGCCGCCGGCGGCCACGTGCCGCTGGTGGTGGGGTCGCTGTTCCTGGTCAAGCCCCATGCCGATAGCGGCGCGGTCAGGCCCCTGGTGGTCACCACGAGCCGGCGCTCGCGTCAGTTGCCGGAGGTGCCCACGATCGCGGAGAGCGGTTTTCCGGGCTTCGACGCCCCGGCCTGGTGGGGCGTGATCGGTCCGGCCAAGTTGCCGCCCGCCATCGTCTCGCGTTTCAATGACGCGCTGACCAAGGCGCTGCGCACCCCCGAGATCGCGCAGAAGCTCAACGCGCAGGGCATCGATATCGTGGCCGGCGGGCCGGAGGTCTTCAAGCCCTTCGTGGAACGTCAGATCACGACCTGGGCGAAGTTCATCAAGGAAAACAACATCACCGAGTGAGTGTGGGCCCCGGCATGGCCTGCGTGATGACGCGGTGCAGCGCCTGCGCCGCCACCAGCAAGGCCCGCTCCGCGCCGGGCCGCCCCACCAGCTGCAGGCCCACCGGCAGGCCCGTCGGGCCCAGGAGCCCGGGCACGTTGACGCACGGAAAGCCGAGCAGGGTCCAGATGCGGTTGAACATCGGGTCACCCGTGGCCTGAAGGCCCGCGGGCGCTTCGCCCGGCGCCGACAGGGTCATGACCGCATCTGCATCGCCCATCCACTGCAGCACTTGCGGCCGTGCCGTGTGTGCCAGGGCCAGCGCCTGCTCGTAGGTCTGCTGCGAGATGCCCTGGCCGGTGGACAGCAGTTGCCTGAGCACATCGCTGAGCGCCGCGGGGTGCTCGCGAAACTCGGGCGCGAGGCTGCGGGCCGCCTCGAAGGCCGCGACCTGCTGTTGCGCGTCGAACAGGCCCTCGAGCGCGCTATCGAGTTCGGCGTGGCGCAGCGAGACGCCCGCCTGCAGGCAGCGCTGGCCTGCAAGCTCCCAGGCTGAGCGGCCCGAGGCCTCGCTGCCATGCCACTGCGCGGTACGGCTGGCGATGATCTTGAGCGCCGCGGGCGCCACCGCCTGGAGCGGCTCGAAGGCCGTGCCCGCAAGCGCGCAGCGCATCAGCTCCAGATCATCCGCGGTGCGTGCGAACCAGCCCACCGTGTCCAGCGAGGGTGAAAAAGCCTTGGCCCCGCGCATGTCGATAAAACCGAACGTCGGCTTGAGGCCAAAGATGCCGCAGTACGCGGCCGGCCGGATGATGGAGCCGGACGTCTGGCTGCCCAAGGACAGCGGCACCATGCCGCAGGCCACGGCGGCAGCCGAGCCGCTGGACGATCCGCCCGGCGTGTGCGCCGGGTTCCAGGGATTGGCGGTCGGTCCCGGCGTGAAATAGGCGAACTCGGTGCTCACCGTCTTGCCCATGATGCAGGCCCCGGCGGCGCGCGTGGCACGAACGAATTGAGCGTCTTCCCGCGGCCGGTGGCCTTCGTACAGCGCCGAACCGTAGCCAGTGGGCAGGTCGGCGGTGTCAAAGAGGTCCTGCACGCCCACGGGACTGCCGGCGAGCAGGCCGGATGCGCCTGCCCGGGCCCGCGCCTGGTCGCAGGCCCGGGCCTGCTGCCTCACGGCGTCGGGATCGAAGGATTTCCAGGCATGCAGGGTGGGCTCCAGCGCCTGGATGCGCCGGATGTGGCGCTCGGCGATTTCGAGCGCCGATGTGGTGCCTTCGGCCAAGGCGCGGCGCAGTTGCACGGCCGATGGGACATCGCGCAGGTCCAGGGGGTTCATGCTTTTTCCAGGTGGGGTGCAGGCCGGTGCTCACGCCAGTTGTCATGTCAGTTGTCGCGCCAGCAGCACGGCCGCGTGCAGGGCCTGGCGCTGCGCGCCGTCGCGCACCTGGTGCCTGCAGCTGGTTCCGTCGGCAACGATGAGGGCCTGCGGTGCGCTGCGCACGGCAGGCAGCAGACTCAGCTCGGCCATCTGCATGGACACCGCGTGGTGGTGCGCCTCGTAGCCAAAGCTACCTGCCATGCCGCAGCAGCCCGAATCGATCAATTGCGGCTGCGCGCCCGGGATGAGCTTCAGGACTTCCAGCACGGGCGTCACCGCGCCAAATGCCTTCTGGTGGCAGTGGCCGTGCACCAGCAGCGGCGTCTGCAGGGGTTGGAGGCGCTGCTTGAAGGCCTCGAGCCGGCCGGCCGAGGCCTCGCGGGCCAGGAACTCCTCCAGCAGCAGCGCCGCCTGGGCCACTTGGTCTGCAGCAGGGCCCAGGCCGAGCACGAGCAGTTCATCGCGCAGGGTGAGCAGGCAGGAGGGCTCCAGCCCGACGATGGGAATGCCCCGCTGGGCAAATGGCTGGAGGGTGTCGATGAGCGCGCGCGCCTGGGCCCGCGCCTGGTCCACCATGCCGGTGGCCAGGTAGGTGCGACCGCAGCACAGGTGCCCCTGTCCCGAGCGCTTGGCCGCGACATGCACCACATAGCCTGCGGCGACCAGCACCCGGTAGGCCGCGTGCGCCACCTCGGACTCGAAATAGCCGTTGAACGTGTCCACGAAGAGCACCACGGCGCGCTCGGCCTGCAGGGCTTCTTCCCGCGTGGCGCCCACGGCCGGGCCGTTGAAGAAGTGCCGGGCCTGCCATTCGGGCAGCGATCGCCGCGCCGACAGGCCCAGGAGCTTTTCGCCCAGCCAGGTCAGGGGCGCCCAGCGATTGCGAAGGTTGAGCAGCGGCGCGAAGCGGCTGGCGAGGGGGGCATAGGCCGGCAGGTGGGCCACGAGCTTGTCCTTGAGCGACCAGCCCTTCAGGCGCCCGCTCTGGGCCTGGAATTCGATCTTCATGCGCGCCATGTCCACGCCGGTGGGGCACTCGCGCTTGCAGCCCTTGCAGCCCACGCACAGGTCCAGCGCCTCGCGCACCTCGTCGCTCACGAGGCCCTGCGTACCGAGCTGGCCGCTCAGGGCCAGGCGCAGGGTGTTGGCCCGCCCGCGCGTGACGTGCCGTTCATCGCGCGTCACCCGGTAGCTCGGGCACATGGTGCCGGCGTCGAACTTGCGGCAGTGGCCGTTGTTGTTGCACATTTCCACCGCCTTGGCCAGGCCCTGGGCCGGATCCTGCCCGGTGCCGGGGGCGGTGGTGCGCTCGGTGGCCGGGTCGCTCTGCACGTCCCAGGCGCTCCAGTCCAGGGCCGGCGCGAGAGGGATGACCCGGTAGCCCGGCGCAAACCGCATCAGGCGCGTGTCGTCCATCTTGGGTGGGTTGACGATGCGCTGGGGCGAGAGCAGGTTCAGGGGGTCGAACAGGCGCTTGATCTCGCCGAAGGCCTCGTCGATGCGCGGGCCGAACTGCCAGCGTATCCATTCGCCGCGGCACAGCCCGTCGCCGTGCTCCCCGCTGTAGGCGCCCTTGTACTTGCGCACGAGGGCGGAGGCTTCGTCGGCGATCTGGCGCATCTTGCGCGCATCGCCGCTGCGCATGTCCAGGATGGGCCGGACATGCAGCGTTCCGACCGAGGCATGCGCGTACCAGGTGCCGCGCGTGCCATGCCGGTGAAACACGTCGGTGAGTTCGCTGGTGTACTCGGCCAGATGCTCGAGCGGAACTGCGCAGTCTTCGATGAAGCTCACCGGCTTGCCGTCGCCGCGCAGGCTCATCATGATGTTGAGTCCGGCCTTGCGCACCTCCCAGAGCGCTTTCTGGGGCGCTTCCTCCGTCATCTCGACGACCGAGCCCGCATGGCCCAGCTCACCCATGAGCTCGGACAGCTGCGAAAGCTTGTGCCGCAGGGCCCCCGGGTCTGCGCCGCAGAATTCCACGAGCAGCAGGGCGTCAGGCTGGCCGATGAGCGCAGCGCGGACCGTGGGGGCAAACGCCGGGTTCTGGAGGGACAGCTCGATCATGGTGCGGTCGACCAGCTCCACTGCCGTGACGGAGGCGCCGTCGCCATCGAGCTTGACGATGTGCTGGGCGCTCTCCATCGCCTGATAGAAGGTCGGGAAGTTCACCACGCCCAGGACCTTGCCCCGCGGGAGCTCCGACAGCTGCAGCGTCAGGGCCTTGGTGAGGGCGAGCGTGCCTTCGCTGCCCACCAGCAGGTGCGCCAGGTTCACGCCGCCGTCGCCCGTGTACGGCCGCGGACTCTGGTTGCGAAAGATGTCCAGGTTGTAGCCGCCCACGCGGCGCAGCACCTGGGGCCACTGCGTATCGATCTCGGGGGCGAGGTCGGCCGCCAGCTGCTGCACGCGCTCGCCCAGCGTGCGAAGCGGCCCCGCAGCGTCCTCGAAGCGGCCGAAGCGGTGCAGCACCCCGTCGGAGGTCCAGGCCTGGGCACCCAGCACGTTGTGCACCATGTTGCCGTAGGCGATGCTGCGGCTGCCGCAGGAGTTGTTGCCGGCCATGCCGCCCAGCGTCGCCTGCGCCGAAGTCGACACGTCCACCGGGTACCACAGGCCCAGCTTCTTCAGCTGTG
>JBEGVR010000137.1:0-11993 GCA_041178265.1 Pseudomonadota bacterium
GATCTACCAGAAGACGGCGGCCTACGGTCACTTCGGCCGCAACGAACCCGAGTTCACCTGGGAGAAGACCGACAAGGCCGCTGCGCTGCGCGCAGCGGCGGGGCTGTAAGCCCACGAGCGACAGCGAGCTTGGCGGTCTTCGGGGGGCACTCATATCGCGAAGCGATGTGATGTGCCCACCAAAAGACGGACCAAACGCATGGGACCACTCATATCGCGCAGCGATGTGAGTGACCACCAGAAGGCTCAAGCGCAGCAGGCCACTCATATCGCGAAGCGATGTGATGTGGCCACCAAAGACCCACACGCACACGTCCTACAGCGCCTCCTTGGATCGGCTGACGACCAGGCTCACGGGGCATCGCCAAGATGTTCCGATTCCCGTTGCGGAGAGCCTGCGCCACCTTCGGCTTCGGGCTTTTTACCCAAACCCCTAGCCAAGAGGAGCATCACCATGGCGGCAGAAGAACGCGATCCCAACCGGGATCCCCTGAGCGACGAATCCGGATCGCACCCGGTGGGCACCGGCGTCGGTGCCGCTGGCGGCGCCGTTGCCGGCGCAGCGGCTGGCATGGTGGGCGGTCCCCTGGGCATGGCGGCCGGCGGCGTGGTGGGGGCAGTGGTGGGCGGCCTGGCGGGCCGCGCCGCAGCCGAAGCGATCAACCCCACCGCCGAAGAAGCGCATTGGCGCGACCGGTTCACCGAGCAGCCGTATTACGAGCAGGGTCGCAGCTTCGACGACTACGGGCCCGCGTACCGGTATGGCGTCGAATCGCGCGGGCGCTATGAAGACGACTGGGACACGGCGGCATCCCGGCTCGAATCGGGCTGGGAAGACGCGCGTGGCGGTTCGGCCCTGAACTGGCAGCAGGCCCGTCCCGCCAGCCGGGCGGCCTGGGAGCGCGTGGACACCCTGCGCGCCGGCACCTACCCGGACAGCGCCAACGCCATGCAGCAGGCTACCCCGGCGGGCAGCCTGGGGACTACCGGCACCCCGGGGGTGGCTGCGGCGGCCGGCGAAGCCCAGTCCGCAGGCGACGCCTCAGGCAGCCGCGAGGACGTGGTCGACGTGCTGCAGGACCTGGTGGCTTGCTGCAAGGACGGCGAGTACGGCTTTCAGTCCTGCGCCGAGCACACCAAGCGCGAAGACCTCAAGGCGGTCTACACGCAGCGCCTGCAGGACTGCCAGCGCGGCGCGCAGGAGCTACAGGGTCAGATCCGCAGCCTGGGGGGCGACATCAAGGACAGCGGCAGTGCCCTGGGCGCGATGCACCGCGGCTGGGTGTCGGTCAAGTCCACGCTGTCCACCTACGACGACACAGCCATCCTCGAAGAAGCCGAACGCGGCGAAGACAACGCACTGGCCCGCTACCGCAAGGCCCTGCAAAAGCCCCTGCCGGAGTCCATCCGCAACCTGGTCGAGCGCCAGATGCAAGGCGTGCAGCGCAATCACGACCAGATCAAGATGCTGCGCGACCAGTTCCGCGCGGCGGGTTGAACGCCGGCCGGGCGAGCGCCCCGGCCACCCCTCACCTGCCGGGACGCTGGCGTCCGTGGCCCTCGGGGCCTGCGGACGCGCCCGCTTATCCGGACCTACACGTTTCAGAAACCCTCATCACCCCAGGAGAGAGCACCATGGCCAGCAAAACCAATTCACGCGATACCTCGACCACCCAGGACACCGACCTCAACGCCGGCCTGAATGCGGGCACCCATGCGGTGGCCGACATCACGCGCCAGCAGATGGCGAGTACGGCAACCACAGCCTGCGCCATGCTGCGCGCGATGGACACTTTCCAGCAGACGCAGCAGCACATGATCCAGCGCGCGGCCCTGCTGCAGGAGCAGACCGCCGACCGCCTGCGCAGCGCCAACAGCGCTGCCGAACTCATGGCGATCAATTCAACGGTGCTGCTTTCCAGCTTCAGCGAACTGGCGCAATACGCGCAGGAATTGATGCTCGCCTCGCTCAAGGCCCAGAGCGAATTCATGCGCCCCGCAGAACAACAGCAACAGGCCGCCAGCAGCACCGCCAGTGCCGCAGCGCCCCTGTTCCAGGCCTGGCAGTCGGTATTCACCGCGCCGATGTACGCCGCGGGCTCGACGTTCACGCCGCGCCATCACTGAACGGGAGCGCCCGTCCGGGCGACCACCGGACACAAGGGGAAAAGGGGCCAGGCATCGTGCCTGGCCCCTTTTTTGTGGGGGGATGACCGCAGCGGGCTCAGGAACCGTGACCGGCGCGCTCCTGGCGCAGGGCGGCAGACCCGCCACCGGCCGTGCGCACGCTCAGGACCATGGTCACCACCAGGATCGAGACCACCACGCCCAGGGACACGACGGCCGGGATCTTGTAGACATCGATCAGGCACATCTTGGTGCCGATGAACACCAGGATCACCGCCAAGCCGTAATTGAGCAGGTGGAACTTGCTGGCCACCGCCGCCAGCAGGAAGTACATCGCACGCAGGCCCAGGATCGCGAATACGTTGCTTGTGAGTACGATGAAGGGGTCGGAGGTGATGGCGAAGATGGCGGGGATGGAGTCGACCGCAAAGATCACGTCGGTGAGCGCCACCAGGCAGATCACCATGAACAGGGGTGTGGCGATGCGCTTTCCGTTTTCGGCGGTAAAGAAGTTCTCGCCATCGAAATCCTTGCTCACGGGCATGACCCGGCGCAGCAGCTTCAGGGCGGGGTTGCCCTCCAGATCGCTCTCCTTGCCCGCAGCCCACCACATCTTGATGCCGGTGAGGATCAGAAAGGCGCCGAACACATAGAGCACCCAGTGGAAATTCGCCAGCAGCCAGCCGCCCACCAGGATCATGACCGTGCGCAGCACGATGGCTCCGATGATGCCGATCATCAGCACGCGCTTCTGGAAGGCGGGTGGCACCGCGAAGTAGGTGAAGATCAACAGGAACACGAAGATGTTGTCGACGGCCAGCGACTTCTCGATCAGGTAGCCGGTGAGGAACTCCAGCGATTTCTCGTTGGCGATGGCGGTCGAGCCCGTGGTGTCCTTGACGGCCCACCAGAACAGCCCGTTGAACACGAAGCTCAGGGCGATCCAGACGATCGACCAGTTCAGGGCTTCCTTCACGCTGATCTCGTGGGCGCCCTGCTTCTTCAGGACGACGAAGTCGACGAACAGCGAAACCAGCACGATGGCCACGAAGGTGGCCCAGAGCCAGGCAGGCGCGATGGTGTCCATGGGGCGGATCTTTCTTGTGAGCGGGAAAGGCCGAAGGGTATGCGGGTTTTATTCCTATAAAAACAGCATAATCACTGAAGTTAATTTCGTAAAAACCGAAGCTTCATGAGCGTTTCCTTCAGCTACCGCCACCTGTACTACTTCTGGGTCGTCGGCAAGGAGGGCGGCATGTCCCGGGCGGCGGACCGCCTGGGCATGGCGGTTCAGACCGTCAGCGCCCAGGTGCGCGAGCTCGAACAGGCGCTGGGTTGCCACCTGCTCAAGCCGGCGGGCCGCGGCCTGGCGTTGACGGAGGCCGGCCTGGCCGCCATGCGCCAGGCCGACCAGATCTTCCAGCTCGGAGAGGCCCTGCCCGAGGTGGTGCGCGCCGCGGTGGAGGCGCCCCGCGTGCGCTTGGCGGTGGGCATCTCCGACGGCATCCCCAAGCTGGCGGTGCGGCACCTGCTCGAGCCGGTGATGAAGGAGCCGCAGTTGCGCCTCTTGTGCCATGACGGCGAGTTCGCCGACCTGCTGGGGGAGCTGGCCCTGCACAAGCTGGACATGGTGATCTCGGACCGCACCGCCCCGTCCAGCCCGGGCCTGCGCTTTTACAGCCACCCGGTGGGCGCCTCGCCCATCGCGTGGTACGCCACGCCGCCGCTGGCCAAGCGCCTGCGCGTGGCGGTGCGCCGCGCGGGCGGGTTCGCCCAGGGGCTGGCGCAGTCCCACCTGCCGGTGCTGCTGCCCACCGGCCACGGCGTGCTGCGCGGGCGCGTGGACCAGTGGTTTGAGCGCCATGCCTGCCACCCGCCGGTGGCGGGCGAGTTCGAGGACAGCGCGCTGCTCAAGACCTTCGGCGCCAGTGGCATGGGCGTGTTTCCTGCCGCCACGCTGGTCGAGGACGACCTGACCGACCGCTACGGCGTGGAGCGGGTCGGCGACTGCGAGGCGGTGGAGGAGCAATTCTTCGTGATCACCCCGCAAAAGAAGGTCGAGCACCGGCTGGTGCGGCGCATCACCGGCTAGACCGTCACCACCTCGGCGGCCAGCTGCTCCAGCAACCGGGCCAGCACCGTGGTGTCCGCGGGTTTGACCAGGTGGTGATCGAAGCCGGCGCGCCGCGCGCGTTCGCGGTCCCGGTCCTGGCCATAGCCGGTCACGGCCACGAGCGTCATGCGCCGCGCGCCGGACTGCGCACGCAACTGGCCCGCCAGCGCGTAGCCGTCCAGGCCCGGCAGTCCGATATCGAGCAGGCACACGTCCGGATGCTCGCGCGCCGCGCGGGCCAGGGCCTGCTGCGGACCATGTTCCACCAGCGGGTGGTGGCCCAGCGTTTCCACCAGCAGGGCCAGCATCTGGGCGGCATCGACGTTGTCATCCACCACCAGCACCCGCAAGGCTTCTCGCGGCGCCGCAACCTCCGGCGAGGCCGGCGCGGGCGCATCCACCTCGCAGGCCTGCGTGTACAACGGGAGGGTGACCGTGAAGCAGCTGCCGTGCCCGACCCCGCCGCTGTGGGCGACGACCTGCCCGCCGTGCAATTCGACGAGCCGCTTGACCAGGGCCAGGCCGATGCCCAGGCCGCCCTGGGCGCGGTCCGAGGTGCGCTGGGCCTGCGCGAACAGCTCGAACGCGGTGTCCACCAGATCGGGTGGCATGCCGATGCCGTTGTCCTTGACGGTGATGACGGCCTGCGAATCCTCCTGGCCCAAGGCCACCTCGATCCAGCCGCCGGAGGGCGTGTACTTCGCGGCGTTGTTCAACAGGTTGGTCATGACCTGCACCAGGCGCTTGGCGTCGCCAGCCACGCGCACCGCTGCGGGTGGCGTGCGCACCTCGAGCCGGTGCTGCCGGGCCTCGGCCAGGGGCCGCACCTGTTCAACCGCGTCGAGGATCACGCGGCGTAGGTCCAGCACCGTGCTCTCGAGCTTGACCAGGGCCCGCGTGACACGCGAGACATCCAGGAGGTCGTCCACCATCGCGGTCAGGTGCCGCACCTGCCGGGCGATCACCGCGCTGGTCTGGCGGGTACGCTCGCTCTCGCCGCCCGCCAGCGCCAGCAGGTCGGCCGCTGCGCGGATCGGCGCCAGCGGGTTTCGCAGCTCGTGAGCCAGCATGGCCAGGAATTCGTCCTTGCGGCGGTCCGATTCGCGCAGCGACAGTTCGGCCTTGACACGGTCGGTAATGTCCATCACCGCGGTCACAGTGCCGATGATCCGGTTCGAGGGATCGCGTACGGGCGCTGCCGAGACCAGCATGGTCAGCGTCAGCGGGGGATCGTGGGAGGACAGGATCTCGATGGTTTCGCCGGCGATGCGCTCGCCTTTGAGGGCGCGCGCCATGGGCCATTCGTGCGGCCGCACGGTCTCGCCGCGCCGCGCGTCGTCCGCCCACCAGCCCGTGCAGTGCTTGAAGTCCATCAGCTCGCCCACCTGCGCCTGGCGTGGACCCCAAAGCTCGAGGTTGGCCGGATTGGTGGTGACCAGGCGCCCGTCGCCATCCGTCACGAAGATGCCAACGGGGGTGGCCTCGAGGACCGCGTTGAGCCGGCGCCGCTCGGCTTCCACCTGGCGGGCGAAGGTCAGGGCGTGCAGTTCGCTGGCGCGCAGGCGCAATTGCACCGACTCGATCTCCAGGGTCTGCGACGCGATGGTGGACGCCTGGCCCACCAGGTCGGACCGGACGCCCAGCAGGCGGCTGACCTCCTCAACGCAATGCAGGATGTACTTCACCTCGCCGCGCGGGTCCAGCACGGGCACATTGACCGGGCACCAGTGACGCTCGGCGAAGTGGGCTTCCGCATCGGGCGTTGTGCCCAGGAGGATGTCGTACTGCTGGACGGCCATGGTGTCGGTGCAGCGGGCGCGCAGGACATGCTCCAGGGAGCGGCGCAGGTTCGACACGCCGGTGGGCGCAGGGTCCTGGGGGTTGTCGGGAAACGCCTCGAACACGACCCGCCCCATGAGGCTCGCGCGCGCGCGGTGGGCCACCTCGAGAAAGGCGTCGTTCGCCGCCAGGATGATGAATGCGGGCGACAAGACCAGGTAGGGCGTGGGCGCAGCCTCGAACAACATCCGGTAATCTGGCTCGGGCGGGGCGGGATAGGGAGGCGGCGCAGCCACGGCGGGAGGTCTCTCAAACGAATTGAAAAGGAGGGTAGCAGTCCGGGCATGTTTCGCGGGTTCCCGGATGTTTCACCCGCAGCATGCAGGCGACACGCGCGGCGGACCCACGCCGCGGGCTGGGGTAAGCTCGTCAGCCTGAACATGACATCCGCCTTCGCCGCCCCATCCCTCATTGATTCACGCTACGCCGCGGGCCGCCTGCTCACCACGCTGGCCCTGGTGACCCTGGGCAATGGCGGCATGTATGTGGTGGCCGTGGTGCTGCCCACGGTGCAGGCCGAGTTTGGCGTCGGACGCGCGGACGCGTCGCTGCCCTATACGCTGATGATGGTCTGCTTGGGGCTGGGCGGCCTCTGGACTGGCCGCATGGCCGACCGGCATGGCATTGCCCCGGTGCTGGGCATCGGGGCGGCGGCCGTCACGGCGGGCTATGTGCTGGCCGCCCTGTCGGACAACATCTGGACCTTCGGCCTGGCGCACGGCCTGCTGCTTGGCATGCTGGGAAGCTCCGCCACCTTCGCCCCCCTGATCGCCGACACCGCGCTGTGGTGGAACAAGCGGCGCGGCATTGCGGTGGCGATCTGCGCCAGCGGCAACTATGTGGCCGGGGCGGTGTGGCCGCCCATCGTGCAGTGGGGGATCGATCGTTTCGGCTGGCGCCCCACCTACATGGCGATGGGACTGGCCTGCGGCGCAGGCATCGCGCTGTTGTCCCTGCGCATGCGCCTGCGGCCACCGCGCACCGAACCGGCGCCGCTACCAGGCCTGTCACTGGCCGCCACGCCAGACACGCAACGACCCTTCGGCCTGCCCCTGGCCCACGCGCAGCGGCTGCTGTTCATCGCCGGGGTCGCCTGCTGCGTGGCGATGTCCATGCCGCAGGTCCACATCGTGGCCTATTGCGTGGACCTTGGCTTTGGCGCGGCGCGCGGCGCCGAGATGCTGTCGCTGATGCTCGCCTGCGGCATCGTGAGCCGCCTGGTGTCGGGCCTGATCTGCGATCGCATCGGGGGCATCCGCACCCTGCTCCTGGGGTCCGCGCTTCAAGGCATCGCGCTGCTGCTGTTCCTGCCCTTTGACGGCCTGGTGCCGCTGTACGTGGTGTCGGCGATGTTCGGCCTGTTCCAGGGCGGCATCGTGCCGTCCTACGCCATCATCATCCGCGAGCACTTCCCGCCGCACGAGGCGGGTGCGCGCGTGGGATCGGTGGTGATGGCCACGCTGATCGGGATGGCGCTGGGGGGCTGGATGTCCGGGTGGGTCTATGACCTCACCGGCAGCTACCACGCGGCCTTCCTCAATGGCATCGGGTGGAACCTGCTGAATCTGTCGATCTCGGGCTTCCTGTTTTACCGGGTGCTGCGGCGGGTGCCGCGCACGGCGGCGGCTGCCTGATCGTTTTCACCCATGTCCTGCGCATCACCGATCGCTCCGAGCGCCCTGCAGCCTGGCGTGACCTTGCGCCATTACAAGGGCGGCCTGTACCGTGTGGTGGGCCTGTGCCGTATCGAGGCCACGCTGAAGACGGGCGTCTTGTACCAGGCCTGCCAGGGCGACGAAGAGGTGGTCTGGATGCGGCCGCTGGCGGAATTCGGGGACGTGGTCACGACGCCCGATGGGACGGTGATGCGGTTCACGGTGGTGACGGCGCGCTGAACGCCGCCTGCATGTCTGCATCGCGGATGAAGCTGCACTGGCCCGATCCGCCACCTGAGTTCGCATGGCACTGCGCCTGCAGGTTGGGGGCCTGGATGAAGCTGCACTGACCGCTTTGGGCGTGGACCAGGCCGCTCAAACCCAGGGCGGCAAGGCACAGCATTCGCAGGAAAACGGTTTGCACGATCGGACGTGTCATATATTTCAATACGACCATTAAAACAATGCGCGGAAAGCTCGAATAACCATGACCTTATCCAGCGGCCTGCGGCGATGAGGGCGCGGACTGGCCGATCGGCGAAGTGGTCTGGCGCAGCTTTTCACACAAGCCGTGCAAGGACACCGCTTGAATATCGGCTGCCAGCGGGTAAGCCTCCTGGCCGGGGTACACCACCCACTTGCGAGTGGGCTGGAGGTCGTCGCAGGCGCTGTGAAAGCCGCGTTCCACTTTGGGCGAGAGGCTGCGCTTGAACTCCACCGCCCAGAGTTCACCGCTGGGCCAGACCAGCAACAGGTCGATCTCGGCACCTGCGCTGGTGCGGTAGAAGTAGCCGGTGACGCCGGGGGGCGCGCACGACATCAGGTTTTCGAGGCAATGGCTTTCCCAACTGGCCCCCACGCCCATGTGCGAGAGCAGCTGCTCACGAGATCCGATGCGGAGCAGCGCATGCAGCAATCCGGTGTCTCGCACATAGACCTTGGGCGCCTTGACCAGGCGCTTGCCGGTGTTGGTGTGCCAGGGCTGCAAACGGCGCACCAGCAGCAGGTCGCACAGCAGTCCGATGTAGCCGTTGACCGTCTTCGCGTCCACGCCCAGGTTGCGCGCCAGCTGCGCCACATTGAGCAAGCCACCCTGGTGATGCGCCAGCATGGTCCAGAACCGCCGCAGCGTCTCCGCCGCAATGCGGGGCCCGAACTGGGGAATATCGCGCTCCAGATAGGTGCGGATGAAGTTCTCTCGCCACTGCAGGCTGCGGGCATCGGTCGGGGCCCCCACGCTGGACGGGAACCCGCCCCGCAGCCACAAGGCGTCCTGCGCTTGGGCCCCGGTCTCCAGCAGGTTCAGGGGCGCCAGCTCCAGATAGGCAATGCGGCCGGCCAGCGTTTCGCCGGATTGCTGCAAGACGTCCAGGCTGGCGGAGCCCAAGAGCAAATACCGTCCGGCACCGTGGCCCGCACGGCGGGCCTGGTCGATCAAGCCGCGCAGCACCGGGAAGAGCCCGGGCGCCCGGTGCACTTCGTCGAGGATGACCAACTTGTCGAGGTGCCCCTCCAGGTACAGCTCGGCCTCGGCCAGCTTGCTGCGGTCGCGATCTGACTCGAGGTCCAGGTAGACATGGGGCCGCCTGCGCCCCAGCTCCAAGGCGAGCGTGGTCTTGCCCACCTGCCGGGGCCCGAGCAAGGCCACGGCAGGCGAAAAAGCCAGTTCATCGCTGAGTTGGGAGGCGAGGAGGCGAGGATACATCATTGCAATTATGGAGTTTGATTCCATTTTTTGCAAGGTTATTTATGCGGTACCTGATCTGGCGGACGTGGCCGAAACCCACGCCGGGCTTCCGGTGTGCCGCTATGGCCCGGGCTCGTCCAGCTCGTAGCTGGTGCTGCGCCCACCCGCGTCTGACCGGCGCAGCACGCCACGGGCCAGCAGTTCGGTGATGTCACGCAGGGCCGTGTCCGGCGAGCACTTGGCGATGGTGGCCCACTTGCCGGTGGTGAGCTTGCCCTCGAAGCCCTCGAGCAGGCGGTTCACCAGCTTCACCTGCCGCGCGTTCAGCGGCGCCCTGTCAGAGGCGGCCAGGCGCTGCCAGAAGCGCGTCTTGCGCAGCACGCGGTCGAGCGTGTGTCCGGCCTGTGCGACGGCGCGCTGCAGCGTGGCGAGAAACCACGACAGCCACTCGGTCACGTCCGTCGACTCCCGCTGGGTGCGCTCCAGGATGTCGTAGTAGGCCGTGCGTTCGCGCTGGATCTGCGCCGACAGGCTGTAGAAACGCTGGGGGCTGCCCTCCGCGCGGGCCAGGAACAGGTCGCCGACGGCGCGCGCGATGCGGCCGTTGCCATCATCAAACGGGTGCAGCGTCACCAGCCACAGGTGCGCGAGCGCCGCCTTGATCAAGGGCGGCTCGCCGGTGTCGGCGTTGGCCCAGGCGAGGAAGCGGTCGGTCTGCGCTTGCAGGCGGTCAGCGGGGGGCGCCTCGAAATGCACACGTTCGCGCCCGAGCGGGCCAGAGACCACCTGCATCGGGCCCGTCGCATCGTCGCGCCAATGACCGGTGCGGATGCGAACCAAGCCCGAATAGCCGGTGGGGAACAGCGCCGCGTGCCAGGCAAACAAGCGATCGCGAGTCAGGGGGGCGTGGCAATTGACGGTGGCGTCCAGCACCATCTCGACGACGCCCTCCACATGACGATCCACCGGCGCCAGGGCACCGATGTCCACGCCCAGGCGGCGCGCGATCGATGAGCGCACCGATGCGACGTTCAGGATCTCGCCTTCGATCTCGCTGGTCTTGACGACATCGTCGGTCCACACCGCGAGGCTGGTCTGGTCACGCAGGGCCAAGCCGACATCGGCCAGGCGCCCCGCCAACTGGCCTTGGGCCCGGCTGACCTCGGCCAGGGGCTGGGTCAGGGCGGTCAGGTCAAATCGCCAGACGGGCCAATCGGGGGCTTCCCAGATGAAGGCGTAATCACCGCTTTTCATGCGGGGATTATGGGATCGATTCACCGCTGAGGCAAGTTAATCGCCGCGTTTATTGCGGGGATTGACGACTATTCGTCAGATTTGGGCGGCTGGGGCGCGCGCCGAATGGAATCTCTGCGGTTACTCCACCGTCACACTCTTCGCCAGGTTCCGCGGCTTGTCCACATCCGTCCCCCGTGCCACCGCCGTGTGATACGCCAGCAGCTGCAGCGGCACCACATGAAGTAGCGGCGAAAGCGGCCCGTAGTGCTCCGGCATCCGGATCACGTGCAGCCCCTCATCGCTCGAAATGCGCGTGTCCGCATCGGCCAGCACATACAACACCCCGCCGCGCGCGCGCACTTCCTGCATATTGCTTTTCAGCTTCTCCAGGAGCGCGTCGTTCGGGGCCACGGTCACCACCGGCATCTCGTGCGTCACCAGCGCCAGCGGCCCGTGCTTCAACTCGCCCGCCGAATACGCCTCGGCGTGGATGTAGGTGATCTCCTTGAGTTTGAGCGCGCCTTCCTGCGCGATCGGGTAGTGCAGGCCGCGCCCGAGAAACAGCGCGTTGTGCTTGCCCGCGAAGTCCTCGGCCCAGGCAATGATCTGCGGCTCCAGGGCCAGCACTGCGGACAGCGCCGCAGGCAGATGCCGCATGGCTTTGAGGTGCGCCGCTTCCTGCGATTCGGTCAGGCGCCCCTTGGCCTGTGCCAGAGCCAGCGTGAGCAAAAACAGACCCGCCAGCTGCGTGGTGAAGG
This sequence comes from Pseudomonadota bacterium, assembly GCA_041178265.1. GTDB lineage: Bacteria > Pseudomonadota > Gammaproteobacteria > Burkholderiales > Burkholderiaceae_C > Ramlibacter. The sequence continues at coordinate 11,416 of JBEGVR010000137.1, forward strand.
CCTTGGTGGAGGCCACGCCCACCTCCACGCCCGCCCGCGTGAGGTAGGCCAGCTTGCATTCGCGCACCATCGCCGAGGTGGCGACGTTGCACACGGTGAGCGTGTGCCGCATGCCCAGTGACTGCGCGTGGCGCAGGGCCGCCAGCGTGTCGGCGGTCTCGCCCGACTGGCTGATGGTGACCACCAGCGTGTTCGGGTTTGGCACCGAATCACGATAGCGGTATTCGCTGGCGATCTCCACCTGCGTGGGGATCTTCGCGATGCCCTCGAGCCAGTACTTGGCGGTGCAACCGCTGTAGTAGCTGGTGCCGCAGGCCAGGATCAAGACCGAATCGATTTGCTGGAACACGCGGTGCGCGCCCTCGCCTGGCGCGGGCTGGCCTGCGCCCTCGAACAGCTCGGGCACGATGGCCTCCAGGCCCTCGAGCGTGTCGGCGATCGCGCGCGGCTGCTCGAAGATCTCCTTTTGCATGTAGTGGCGGTAGGGGCCCAGCTCGGCCGCGCCGCTGTGCGCCTGCACCGTCTTGACCGGGCGCTGCGCCGGCGCCACCGGTTTGTGCTGCCGGTCGACCAGCCAA
>JBEGVR010000138.1:0-3459 GCA_041178265.1 Pseudomonadota bacterium
GTCCTGATCGGGCTGTTCGCAGTGCGCGGGTTTGCGATCTATGCCGCCAAGATGGCCCTGGCCAAGATCGCCAACGACGGCGTGATGAAGCTGCGGCGCGTGCTGTTCGAGCGCCTGCAGACCGCCGCCCTGGCCGACCTCGCCCCCTATTCCTCCAGCGAGCTGTCCAACACCCTGGTCTATGAGGTGCAGGCCGGCATGGGCCAGCTGGTGGGCGGCCTGCTGACGCTGGTCAAGGACAGCCTCACCCTGGTGGCCCTGCTGTCCTACCTGCTGTTCCTGAACTGGCAGCTGTCCCTGCTGGTGCTGGTGCTGTTTCCCACCGTGGGCTGGGTCCTGCGCGCCTTCACCCGGCGCATGTACCGGGTCACCCACCAGACCCAGGAAACCACCGACAAGCTGGCCTACGTCATCGAGGAAAACGTGCTGGCGGACCGCATGATCCGCCTGCACGGCGCGCAGGCGCGCCAGCGCGAACGTTTCGACGGCCTGTCCAACCACCTGCGCCAATTGAACATGAAGGCCGCGGCAGCCGCCGCGGCCGCCACGCCGCTGACCCAGATGCTGGCGGCGGCCACCCTGTCGGCCGTCATCGCCCTGGCCCTGTGGCAAGGCAAGACCTCGGGCGAGACGGTGGGCGGCTTCGTCTCCTTCATCACCGGCATGCTGATGCTGATCACCCCACTGAAGGGCCTGGCCGACGTCACCAACCCCATCACCCGCGGGATGGCTGCCATCGACCGGGCGTTGGACTTCATCGACAGCCTGCACGCGGAGCCGAGCGGGCCCGAGCCCCTCGAGCGGGCCCGGGGCCATGTGGCGTTCGATCAGGTCACGGTGCGTTACACCGCGGACGGCCCGCCAGTCCTGGACAACCTCAGCCTGCAGATCTCGCCCGGCGAGGTCGTGGCCCTGGTCGGCCCCTCGGGTGGCGGCAAGACCACGCTGGCCAACCTGCTGCCACGCTTCCTCGAGCCGCAGAGTGGTAGCGTGCGCCTGGACGGCCACGACCTGGTCCGCCTGCAGGTGGGTGCTCTGCGCCGGCAACTCGCCCTGGTCAGCCAGGAGATCGTGATGTTGAACCAGTCGGTGGCCGACAACGTCGCCCTGGGCCAGTCCATGGACCGGGAGCGGGTGCAGGCCTGCCTGGAGGCCGCGAATCTGGGCGAGCATGTGGCCAGCCTGCCCCAGGGCATCGACACCCTGCTCGGTCACAACGCATCCGACCTCTCCGGCGGCCAGCGCCAGCGCCTGGCCATCGCCCGCGCCCTGTACAAGGACGCCCCCGTGTTGATCCTGGACGAAGCCACCTCGGCCCTGGACAACGAGTCAGAGCGACTGGTGCAGCAGGCCCTGGCGCGCCTGGTGGCGGGCCGCACCACCCTGGTCATCGCGCATCGCCTGTCCACCATCGAGCGCGCCGACCGCATCGTGGTCCTCGATCGTGGACGCATCGCGGAAGAAGGCACCCACGCGCAGTTGCTCGCGCGGGGTGGACTCTACAGCCGCCTGCATCAGAGCGACATGGTGTCGCCTGAGGACACGCCTACTGCTCCTGCGCCCGCGCGGGCCTGAGCGCCGCGCATCTCTGGCCGACCCGCGGCCGCTCGCATTTTCGGATGGCCGCGCCCCCAAGCAAAACGGCGCTTGCTATCATGGCCAGCCGACCCTGAAGGCAATGCGCCATGCCCTCTTACGAACCCGATCCCCAGGTGGTGCTGGTTGCCGGCGGCTGCGGCTACATCGGCTCGCACATGGTGCGCATGCTGCGGGACCAGGGCCTGCGGCCCGTCGTGATCGACAACCTCTCCACCGGCCACGCCGACGCGGTGCAGCCGGGCGAATTGCGCCAGGGTGACATCGGCGACCGCACCCTTGTGGGCGCGGTGCTTCGCGAGACCCGGCCGGCCTGCGTGATGCACTTCGCGGCGGCCAGCCTGGTCGGCGAGTCCACCCGCAATCCCTCCAAGTACTGGCGCAACAACCTCGAGCAGACGGTGGGCCTGCTCGACGCGATCGTGGAAGTCGGCCTGAAACCCTTCATCTTCTCCTCGACTGCCGCCGTCTTTGGCAACCCCCAGGAAACACCGATCCGCGAGACCCACCCGCTGTGCCCGATCAACCCCTATGGTCACACCAAGCTCGCGGTCGAATACCTGCTGCAGGACTACGCGCAGGCACACGGATTGCGCTCGATCTCCCTGCGGTATTTCAATGCGGCTGGCGCCCACCCGGACGGCTCCCTGGGCGAGCGACACACGCCGGAAACCCATCTCATCCCGCTGGTGCTGCAAGCCGCCAGCGGCCGACGGCCGCACATCGCGCGATTCGGCCACCAGCACGCCACGCCCGACGGCTCGTGCATCCGCGATTACATCCACGTGCAGGACCTGTGCGCGGCCCACCTGCTGGCCCTGCGCCGGCTGGCCGCAAGCGGAGCGGAGAACCACGCGTGCGACGCCTTCAACCTGGGCAACGGCCAGGGCCACTCCGTCAATGAGGTGATCGCCGCAGCCCGTCGCGTCACCGGGCGGGCCATTGACGTGCGGGAAGAACCGGCCCGTGCGGGCGACCCGCCGGTGCTGGTGGCCGACGCCACCCGGGCTCGGCAGGAACTGGGTTGGAATCCGCTGTACCCGGACCTGGACAGCATCCTCGCCCACGCCTGGCAGTGGGAGCGGCGCCAGCCAGCCGCCACCGCCTGAGGCGCCACATGAAGGTTTGCGCGCGGCCTACAGCAGCACGATGTCGTACTGGTCCTGGCCCATGCTGGCATCGCTTTGCAAAGAGATCGGCTTGCCGATGAAATCCGACAGGCCCGCCAGGTGCTGGCTCTCTTCGTCCAGAAACAATTCCACCACCTTGGGCGAGGCGACAATGCGGTATTCGCGCGGGTCGAACTGGCGCGCCTCGCGCAGGATCTCGCGCAGGATGTCGTAGCAGGCGCTGCGTGCGGTGCGCACCTGGCCCGTCCCCTGGCATGCGGGGCACGGTTCGCACAGCACGTGAGCCAGCGATTCGCGAGTGCGCTTGCGGGTCATTTCCACCAGCCCCAGCTGCGAAAACCCGCCCGCCATGGTCTTGACCCGGTCGCGCGTCAGTTGCTTGTGCAACTCCGCGAGCACCGCCTCGCGGTGATCGACGCGCTGCATGTCGATGAAGTCCACGATGATGATGCCGCCCAGGTTGCGAAGCCGCATCTGGCGCGCGATCGCGTGGGCCGCCTCCAGGTTGGTCTTGAAGATGGTCTCGTCGAAATTGCGCGCGCCCACAAAGCCGCCGGTGTTGACATCCACCGTGGTCAGCGCCTCGGTCTGGTCGACGATCAGGTAGCCCCCCGACTTCAGATCGACCCGGCGACCCAGCGCACGGGTGATCTCGTCGTCAATGGCATACAGATCGAAGATAGGACGCTCGCCTTTGTACAAATGCAGGCGCCCCGCCGCCGCCGGCATGAAC